>CALGND010000059.1 GCA_937958675.1 uncultured Granulosicoccaceae bacterium | reverse complement strand
ATTTCAGCATCAAACCCGACGCTTGTGAGTTCGCCTTGTAACCAGGTGGCGGCTTCTAGGCAGTTACCTTTGTAGCTTGGATCGGTGGATATACTTTCTATCTTTAAAAATTCAAGCAATCGACTAAGTGCATCAGGTATTACCTGATCAACGGCATCGAGAATGGTATCCAGCTGTGACATAGAGGCGGCGTTCCAAATTATCGTTGCTGCATAATAACCTAAAGTTCGAAGCTGAAATCAATCGTAATATCAGCATCTACATATTCTTCGTCTGGCTGCTCGCTCACACCCAGCTTATAGTCAAACCGATTAATAATAAATTGTCCACTGGCCACTCGCTTGCCATCTTGCTCGTTGATGGTCATCGGAAATTCAACACTATTTGAGATGCCTTTTATAGTCATAGTGCCATCAACACGGTAGCCATCGGCATCTTTGCTTATCGACTTAGATGTAAAGCTCGCTTCTGGGTGTTGTTCGTCGTCAAGCCAATCCGCTGCTGGTAACGAACCATTAACCTGATAGTTTTCGGTAAATACACTCGCTGTTTTTACCGTTGCGTTAAGGCTACTGGCGGCAAGATCGTTGTCATCAAGGGTAAAGTTAATTGTGGATTCGTTAAACTGGCCAGGTGTTGCTTCACCAGCCACTACGGTATTAAACCCAATATGGCTGTTATTGGCGGTCACTACCACTGCCGGCGCTTTTTTTGAACCTGCGATCAACGCAAGACCACCAGCTGCTAGCGCTATTGCGGTGAGTGCTGCAACTAGTTTGGGTTTAAAAGAGCGCGACTGCCAGTCAGGTGTCATACAGCGTAATACGTCATCTTTGTTAATGATGTGATGTTTTAATGCTGCTCCTACATGCATTACGACCAATAATATCAAAGCGCCACTGGCGTACGCATGGATGTTATGAAACAAGTGGCCCAGCTCTTTTTCTTGAAGTAGCTGTGCACCGGGTGCATGCGGCCACTTAATTGCGTTGAATAGTATCGTGTCGATATTCAGTGGTGATGCCGACACCAATAACCAGCCGGATAGAGGCATGATTAGCATCAGTGAGTACAACAGAATATGCGTGCCCTTGGCGGCGAACTTCTCCCATTTTGGTGCATCAGCAGGGTGAGCTGGAGGTGTATAGCTCATGCGCCAAAGGAGCCTGATAATAATCAGCAACAGTGCAATGATGCCAAATGATTTATGCCATTGAACAAGGACGAATTTTTGAGGATCATCATCTTCTAGGATGTGCGTGTATTTACCGAGCATAAGCATACCGATTAGCAGTAGTGCAATCAGCCAATGAAGGATAACTGCCGCGTCGTTGTAGCGGATTGGGCGATGTTTGTTAGGCTGGTTCATTGCTTGATTTACTGGCTGCGTGGCTGTGTTTTATAGCTAATTACAACGATACCTGTAAATGGAATGGGGTACTAGGGATGAGTAGCATAAGGTGTTGTTACCAATAGCCTGCCGTACGTTAGCTACGAAAGTATTTAGCAAGATTTTAGCTGCAGTTGAGTAAATCGTATGTCTAATATATTTGACATTAGGTAAAATATATCATACATTACTACTTCAACCATAACACCTCAGGGGGGGTGACCATGTCTGTGCTGCTTAAAAGTACTTATCTATACATAGGTACAGCAACTATTATCTTTGCCACTTATGGATGGTGGATTTTTGGCGTTTTAGGTGTTGAATACTTTACCGGGCCAGAGGCGCTTATCCGTATAGGTAAAGCAATTTCAATTTTAATCGTTGGAGGCTATGCATTCGAGTGGTCTTGTTTATTGCTTGCTGGTCTTTTTAGTAATACGATGCTGAAGAAGCCCATCGATTTCACAGTGGATGAGCGAGATAAGCAGATCATCCAAAAGTCGATTTACGCTTCTCACATGGTGCTGGTTGCTGGCATATGCTTTTCTATGTTCGCCTTAGCAATGGGTGTGACGCCTTTTTGGGTATTCAATGCAATAGTGCTGGCCTATGTGCTTTCGGTTGTAGCAGAGCTCACCACCAAATTAACACTGCTTCAAGCCGGAACCTAAATTGAAAAGTACACCCATTACCAACGAGATAAGACGGCTGCGTTTTGAGCATGGAGAAATGACTCAGAAGGACCTGGCAAGCAGGGTGGGAGTGACTAGGCAGACGATCGTAGCCATCGAGAACGCCAAGTACTCCCCAACGTTAGAATTGGCGTTTAAAATTTCGAATGTTTTTGGCCAGAGCATTGAAACAGTGTTCACTTACGATAACCCTACAGCGCAGAAGTAGTGCTAATGATTGTCTCGAATCATTAACTAACTAGTAGTTAGTCGAGAGATCTTGAAACCAGTCGGGTAACACTGATACTAACCATCCTTCGATAAGGTGATGAAACTTGAAAAAAATCATTATCCCGACGAGTAAAAATATGATGCCCATAATGGGTTTTGCTCGCTGCGCTAAACCGCGCATATTATTTTGTCGTCGTCTAATAGCCTCTTGCGTGCCGTAGCCGAGAGCCACTATCACGGTTGATATGCCCAAGCCAAAGCTAAGCATGGTGAGGAATGCCCAGCCAAGGTTCTGGCCTTGGCTGGCTAGAGAAATCGCGCCGCCTAGAGTTGGTCCAACACAAGGTGACCAAATCGCGCCTAATAATAGGCCACCTACAAAGTGAGTTTTTATACTGGTCACTGGCATCCGAGCGAAGCTGTCGTCGGCATTACGGCTCATTGATGCGGTGGCGGATGCAAACGCCATGTCAAGTTTTGGGATCAGTAACACGGCGCCGAAAATCATCATCATGACAGCGCCAATGCGCGACATGAGCTGTTCAGTGAGCCCAATAGAATGGCCAAAGGTTGCGATCAGCATGCCTAGGGTGACAAACGAAAGACACATACCAGCAGCGATGGCGAGAGGACCGTGTCGGCCCGCTTGCATTGCTGATGCAAGAATAATGGGGAGTACGGGTAGCACACAGGGGTTTATCAGGGTCAAAAGCCCTGCAAGATAGCCGAAGATTAATTCCATGGCGTTATAGATAGAAGGGAACGATGGAAGTTCCGGGAATGAGTTGAAACATTGCGAGCCGTTGCTTATGGCGGCAGTTTAGCTATTCAGTGATATCGAGAATTTAGCGCCATGGTGGGTATTGGACACAGTAATTTCTCCGTTCATTTTGTGTTCAACGATAATTTTGGCGATGTACAAGCCAAGACCCGTTCCACCAGTTTGTTCCTTAGTTGTGAAATACGGATCGAAAATATTTGTAAGGTTTTCGGAAATTATTCCTCCTGCGTTGTCTTCAATAGTAATAACACGGCTATCCTGAGTGACGTTAGTGTTGATGATGATGTGTTTTTTTGGAGTAGATTGTTTATCCAGAGCATCTACTGCATTGCTCAGTAAGATAATAATGACCTGTATCATTTCACTTTTATGACCAATAATTTGCGTGTCTTGCTCGGCCTCGTATTTGACTGCTATGTTGGTGAATCTATTTTTCATTAACGCCAGCACGTCTTCAATAACAGTTTTAATGGAAAAATGAACCTGTTCATTTTCTAGCTTAAACAGACCTCGAAAATCTTCAATAGTTTGCGACATGTGTGTAGTTAAGTTTGCCAGCTCGTCAATTTTATTCGTTAAGTATTTTTTGTCCGTGTTTTGATTCTCCAGGGCATGATCCATATTCATTAATATAGAATTGATATGCATAAGAGGTTGTCGCCATTGATGCGCTATTGAGTCGAGCATTTCACCCATGCTCGTCATGCGAGTTTGTCGTAAGAGCATTAATTCTTGTTCTTGTCTTTGTTGTACTTCACTCTTCATTTTATCTTCTAATTTGTTGTTTAATAATTGAAACTCCTTGGCATCATTCTCTACCTTCTGTAGAAAGAAGTAGAGAATTGCTGTGAAGCAAATGAAGAACGTAAAGAAAGATGAATAGGCAATTGAGGAAATATGTAATTCGTATTGTTTGCTGAGTATGACGATACTTAAGGTGATAAATAGCGATAGGGCTACGCCGTATTTCTTTCCTAATAAAAGAAATGTAGCAAAAAGTCCGAGAAAGAAAGCAATTAGTCGAAACTCATCTTCTGGCCTTGTTAGCAGTACAAAATAAAATAGTAGGATGGATGACAGAATAAAAAAACTTACGACGTATCGGTAATATGATTTGTGCTTTCTCAGTAAGCAAAAAAAACAAATACCAAAAACGAAAAATATCAAAATTGCATTTTCAAAAGTACGTCCAGCATCAATAATGCCCAAAAAAGACGCCGTATAATTTATCAATGTAAAAAACAAAACGACTACCATGATGCCATTTAAAAATGAAAAGCGAAATTTGAGTAAGTTTTCATCTTCCGAAAAATGATGCCCGCTTGTTAGTATGTTGTCTATGGCGTTCATATGTTTAAATACCTTGGCATCGAGTACAAATGGCCGGTTCGGTTTTTCAGCTTAGTGTTGAAAGCCATGAACAGTAGTATGTAGGCTACTATTAATTTTGTATCAGCTTGAACCCTACAGTAATTTTTATGTTGGTCGTTTTTAAAACAAGCCCTAACAAGTAATTAAAGAAATAAAGCGTAAAACTAACAAATCATCTTTAATAGTCCTTGATTTTTATTAGGCATATCAAGTAGCCTCCGACTACGCTCAGAATTGAGCTGAGAATCTAAGCCTGAGCGGCAATTAACAGAGCAAATTACAGTATGAAATAGGTAAAGGATGCATGATTTCTACTCTTAAAAAACATTCGATTCTGTATGTCGAAGACGAACCCGAGATACAAGTTAATATTGCCGAATATCTCGAGAATTACTTCGGCAGTATTTATCTGGCGGCTGATGGTAATGAGGCGCTAAACCAATACAATAGACATAATCCTGACGTCCTGCTGCTTGATATAAATTTGCCAGACCTTGATGGGCTTTCTGTAGCGCATGAAATCCGTAAGAAAGATTCAAGTGTTAAAATAATAATGCTTACAGCATTTGCTGAAAAGGAACAGCTCCTGAAAGCAACTGAGCTTAAGCTCACAAAGTATCTTATAAAGCCAGTTGCTCCAAAAGCCTTTAAAGAAGCGCTTAACACCTTGGCTACTGAATTGGTTGATAATCCAGCGCGCTTTGTAAAACTCAATGATCAGTTTACTTGGGATATCGATCGGGAACAACTAAACCGTGAGGGCAATAGCGTATCGCTTACTGAGAAAGAACAGCGGCTTTTAAAACTGTTTATCTCATTCAAAGGCAAACTCATCTGTTACGACAAAATAGCAATAAACGTGTGGGATAACAGTATTGATCGAGAGATATCCATTGACTCGATTAAAAACCAAGTAAGTCAGCTGCGCAAAAAAATCCCCGATATCTGTATTTCAAGTATCTATGGCGAAGGTTATAAACTCAAGTAGCGAGCCCTGAGTGCTTGAATCAATTTGGCTTGTCCACGTCAATTTTGCTAAAAAATCCGCATTTTCACGCTTCATTACACTGTTGTGCCATTCTAATTATGCCGTCTAGACGCAAGCGTCAGGGAACAATCTGCTAATTAGGCTTCTAGTCATTGGTCAGGTGGGCGGCTACTTACTCCGCATTGGCAGTCGGTGCATGTGCTGCACCGGCAGTTTATGAGCCACTAAATTGGGCAAACATAACTAGCAAACATAACTAGCAAACATAGGGAAATTCCAGTGTATAAGACAATTATCTACTCAGCGTTAGCGATCACCCTGGGGGCCTGTAGTAGTGGGTCGTCTGATGATGCTACTGTGCCGACCGACACTATGGCGGATGCTGTAGTTACTGGCGGTAATAATGATCCAACAGACGAGAGCGTAGGGAATCAAGAGACGGTCACGCAGCCCGGTGATACCGGCAACAGTTCTAGTTCGGGTGTAACTCAATTTGGAATTATCAATTTGGAAGTGATTGATACTGTCGAATTCGAAGCAACATTTTTTTCAGTTCCTCAAACTATTGCCTCTTCGACGTTGATAGAACAATTCAGGCCTGGTGCTGACACCTGCGAAGTCAGTAATGTAGATCTAAATGCCGTTGTGGAAATACCTGATTTTGAAATCACTGTTGAAGGTTTTAATGTCACGACCATAAGCGCCGGGGAAGTTCTTACTATCAGTAGTGCGGCAGGAAGTTATACGGAGCTAATCAGAAATCAGCAGTTTGGATTTACGGCGTATTCCATGGATGATGAGAGTGAGTTATCTGCACCCGCGCCAAGCAATCTGAGTATCAGTATTCCAGGTGATGAATTTGCTGCATTTACAAACATCGCGCTGCCCGCAATTGAACCATTGCAAGTAAGCAGCCCTGGTGTATTGGAAGCCATTACTGCGAGCACAACCTTCGGCTGGACAGGCAGCACAAACCCAAATTCTTTTATTGAAATTTATGTAGTTGGCAGATCTGCTGACAATAGCTCGCTTGTTACGATAGATTGCGAGGTTGTTGATGATGGCTCCTTCGCGTTTTCGACAACAACACAAGAAGAAATCGGTACATTCAGCGCTACAGGTTTTATTGAACGATACACGATAGGGATCGAGCAACAGGGAAATTCTGTGTTGTTTCTGTCCACTCTCTCAGAACGTGTGAACTAGATAGTTTTCCTTTGCAGAGTAGGAGCGTTCGAGTCTTAGTCTTTTCTTGGGCCTGGCCGAGATAGTGCACTAAGTATTATTGGAAATGGCGCGCCCGGAAGGACTCGAACCTCCGACCACCTGGTTCGAAGCCAGGTACTCTATCCAGCTGAGCTACGGGCGCGCTGCGTACTCGCCTAGTATAATGCTTTGGCTCACGTCTCGGGGAGCTTGATTTAAAATAATTTTTGGTGGTTTAGGTATTTTACGGAGCGCTTTACCTCGATTTCTACCAAAAGTAGACGCAATCTAGAATGCACAGCCATTTGGCAGTGGCGCAGTCATCGTGAGTTCCGACGCCAGATCTTTGTCGATTGAGTCAGCAATAAGGCCCTGATTAATACTCCCTTTGAAAACCTCTGTGCCATATCCTAGGTTATTCATGTGTGCTCTTACGATGATCTCTTCGTCATTCAGAATAGATACGGGACCGCCACTGCGGGTAAAGGGTTGCTCGTCGACATGGCTATGTGCAAGTATCCTTCGGTAGATTAGCGTGCCGTCAGATCTAAACACTTCCCACCAATCTGCGTACTGCTCGCAGCCGGTGTCGGGGCTTGCGATGGTTACAGAAAAGTTGTAATTGCCTGGTTCACCTGTGAAGGTTACAGCCGATATTGATGCAGAATTTGTTTGTATAGTGACTTCATTTGAGGCCCCTGTGCCATCGCAGGCACTAAGCATCAACGACGTAAAAAAAACAGCGGAGATGTTGCTAATTTTCATTGGCTTTAATAGTGCCCATTATTTGCTAATTGTTACTGATCCAGATTTTTCTTACAATATTGCGCTAAGGTGTTTTTGCATTGCAAGTGCTTTATTCTTAACCCATTGCGGTTCGTAGTGTCTAGCCACGATCCAAAACTCATTTCCTTCTTCCCAAAAGGTTGCATCTAAGCAGCCCTTTTCTTTTGGGTGTTCCTTAAAATGCCAATGAATTGAGTTTGGGTATTTTACCCGTGAATATGAACCGATGTGAGAGATGTATACGTTAAGTGCTGATGCCACTTTCTCTACCTCTTTACCGATGCGCGTGCCGCTGTATTTTTTAGAGAGCATCACATCGTATCGTGTTGATTTAGTTTCTTTTGCCATTTTCAATCCTTTGTTGAATTGTTATAAGACTTAATACTTTAAGGCTGCTGCTCGCAAGGTGAGTGTAGCTTGAGTGTTTTTTTAAGAAAACGCTAGATCGACCCGTTGAGTTATTTGATTAACGATTTTGTGATAAAGCGTAATTTTGTTTAGTGCTTGACCTAAAGCGCACTTCAGGTAGTAGAGTAATTACATGACAAATACTAATCCTTTAGCTGAGTGGCTTACACCGGCACAAATGACAGAAGCAACTGGCGTCAATATTGACACATTGCGGTACTACGAACGCGAGAACCTGCTACAGAGCGTTAAACGCAATAGCAGCGGACATCGTCGGTATAGCTCAAATGATGTGTTGTGGGTACAGGTATTACGCTGCCTGAGACAAACTGGTATGACCATCGAACAACTACGAACCTACTGTAATTTAGGCGAACAAGGTGATCACACAGAGCCAGAACGTCTACAACTGTTGCTACAGCACAGAGAGAAAGTGGAACAAGAACTCCAGGAGATTATATCAGCGCTAAAAATGATTGATCACAAAATTGAGTTTTATGACTCATCGATAAAGCAAGGGAGTAAACCATGAGTTTTGGAGCATCGATAACAGATCCTTACGTACAAATCGGAAAAAGTGGTTTGTTCGTTTATCGGGTGGGCTTGGGAACAATGCAGTTCGGGTGGTCAATTGGCGAGGCTGAGTCGTTTGAGGTTCTTGACGCTTACGCAGAGTATGGTGGAAATTTTGTCGATACGGCCGATTGCTACAGCTCTTGGGCATCGACAATGGGTGGGCCGGAGAACCCCGGCGGCGCAGCAGAAGAAATCATAGGCAATTGGCTTGAGGCTCGTAAAAATCGAGCGGATATCGTTTTGGCAACTAAAGTGCGTGCAGCGATGGGTGTGATGTTCTCTGATAATCGCGCTACGTTTAAACAACGAGAAGGCTTATCGAGGCGTTGGATTACTCAAGCGTGTGAGGATAGCTTAAGACGGTTGAAAACTGACTATATTGATTTATATCAAGCACACTTTATTGATCCCATGGTACCAATAGAAGAGACTTTGTCCGTCTTTGATGATTTGGTGAGACAAGGTAAGGTTCGCTATATTGGCTGTTCAAACTTTAGTGCTTGGCGATTAATGCAATCGCTGTGGGTCGCAGATAAAACAAGAAAAGAGTCGTTTGTCAGTTTGCAACCCGAGTACAGCTTAATCTCGCCCGTACGAGAGCAATTTGAATCGGAGCTTGCTGCTACCTGTATTGAATATGACATTGGCGTAATACCGTACAGCCCATTAGCCGGTGGTGTGTTAACCGGGAAGTATCGAAAAGGGCAACCATTGCCAGAAAGTGTACGTGCTCAGGAAAATTCAGAAAGGCGATTAAATGATCATAATTTTGAGATAATAGAGAAGGTTATTGAAATAGCTGATGCTAATTCCGTCAGTGTGCCTTCTGTTGCTGTTAACTGGCTGCGCGCTAAGCCTTGGGTATCCGCACCAATAATTGGTGCAAACTACCCTAAGCAGTTATTGCAAATGTTGAGTGGTCTGGATACTCCGATCACTGAGGCACAGTTAGCGGAGCTAGACGAAGTCAGCGATTTCGAAAGGTCACGAACCACTCTGGAAAGCTAAGCCTTGGTTTCTTGCTGACCGAGTTCCACAACAAGATTGCTTGGCTTGGTTAGAACGAAACAAGGGAGACAGAACAATGCTGTGCAAAATCGGAGACGTCGAAGTTTGGAGAATTCTCGAGATCTGTGAGCCATTTGTAACACCAGAGGAGCTTTACCCGACGGCGGGGCCTGACGTTGCTGCAATCGTGGAGTCGCACGCCCCAGGTAGTATATGCCCCCAGTCGGGGCGGTTAATTCTACCAATACAAGGATTCCTGCTCAAAACGCCTACTCATATTATTCTTGTTGATAGCTGTGTGGGAAATGATAAGACGGTGCCGAGAACGCCTAATTGGCATCAGCGTTCAGATAATCGATTCGAGCATTCACTTAAAGCAGCTGATGTTAGTTTTGTCGATATTGACTATGTGCTTTGCACGCATCTGCACACAGACCACGTTGGCTGGAATACACAGCTTGTTGATGGCCGCTGGGTACCCACTTTTCCAAATGCGCGTTATCTTATGCCTGCAGCTGATGAGGAATTTCATCGTTCACACGTCGCTGATATGTACAACGAAAGTGTCCTTCCCGTTGTAGAAGCGGGCCAAGCTGATCTAGTGCACGCTGGCCACATGTTGGGCGATCATGTCACCTTGATACCCACACCTGGGCATACGCCAGGACACGTATCGATATTGCTTAAAAGTGCCAACAACGAAGCGGTGATCACCGGTGATGCGATACACTCAACAGCGCAATGTTGGCACCCGGATTGGCATTTCAAATACGACGCTGACCCACAGATGGCTGTAACATCAAGAATACAACTGCTAGAGCGTGTATCCGAGGCAAATTGCATTGTGTTGGGTAGTCATTTTTCATTGCCCTCGATAGGCCGTGTTGTCGCGAAGAAAGGCGTTTTCTGTTGGCACGAATAGCAGGCGATGCTTGCTATTGTAGTTAGCTCAAAAGCTGAGCAGAAAACTCGCGTGATTTTTTCAATGGCGTTGGTAGATAGGTCAAATATTTAGGAGTAAACCTCATTAGCAACACGAATCTAATGTCGCGATTAGTCGCTATGGTTGGTGCCACAGCCATCTTAATGCGCCGCTGGGGTAAAGAGACCGACGCGCCAGTTATGGGCAGTGAACCGGTTATACCTAAAGCGACTCCGCAAACTATACCCACGTTAAAGATGCCCACTGCCAGAGGCTGGGATGAGGGGCAGCTACCAACAACCGCTGAAGGGCTTAAAGTTAACCAATTTGCCGGCGATCTGCTGCACCCACGTTGGGTTCATGTGTTGCCCAATAACGATGTGTTGGTAGCGGAGTCTTGCGAGCAAGAGTTTAAGGTCAAGTCTGCATTTGACTACGCCATGATCAGCACCATGAAACGAGCATCAGCTGTAGGTGTATCCGCTAATCGCATTACCTTGTTTCGTGATTCCAATGGCGATGGGGTGGGTGATGTTAGAGAGGTGTTCCTGCAAAATCAGAATCAGCCATTTGGTATGGCGATGCTCGAAAACATCTTTTATGTCGGTAATACTGACGGCATTGTTGCCTTCCCGTATACCGACGATGCAACGCAAATTACAGGTGAAGGCCGAAAATTAGTTGACTTTAAACCCGGTGGCCATTGGACACGCAGCTTGCTTGCTAGCAGTGACGGTAAAAAACTGTATGCAGGTGTAGGCTCACTTACCAATATTGCAGATAACGGTATGGAGGCGGAAGAAGGTCGGGCTGCTATTCATGAGCTGGATATAGAAAGTGGCAACTCACGTATCTATGCCTCGGGATTACGTAACGCTGTTGGCATGGCATGGGAGCCCAACACCAATGTACTTTGGACTGCGGTTAATGAGCGAGATGGTTTGGGCGATGAA
>CALGND010000058.1 GCA_937958675.1 uncultured Granulosicoccaceae bacterium | reverse complement strand
GGCCTTTTCCGCCGGGTTAATGTTTTTACTGTCGGGTGTGATTGGCAGCGTTGTTCTAAGCTTGTTTCCACTGGCCAGTGATGTCCAAGAAGCCATGCCGTATATAGCGATTGGCTGGCCAACAGTCACTACAGTGGTATTGGGCTTTGCTTTAGCTGCATCATTACTCAACCTAACTGGCAACATCTGTTTAACCCGCGCGTATCAAACTGCCGATTCTAGCTTGCTCGCACCGCTAGATTTCTCCTACCTTATTTTTGCAGCGCTTTGGGGCAAAGTGTTATTCGATCAATGGCCAGGCATCAATGTGCTTTTTGGTATGCTGCTGATAATCTGCGCAGGAGTTACCATTGCCTGGCGGGAAAGGCTTGTATCAAAACACAAAGAGAGCGCGAATCAGAACGTGTAAACAGATGTTATCTCCACTCGACTAAAAGCACTATAGCTCTTATCATGTATCAATGATTAACGAAAACTCTCCTTTGATCTTTACCCACATACCCAAAACTGGTGGTATGTCTATGTTTGCCAGCATGAGCGAATACTACGGCATGGATATAGCAGACATGTACGATATGTCTGCATTTGACAACAACGCTAATGACCTGAACGCGCTTTTACGCGATGCAAGTAAAAGCGTATACACCGGGCACTTCCCATTTGGATTACACGAGTGGTTTTCACGCCCATCGTATTATATGGCTATCGTCAGAAACCCTATTGACCGAATCGAATCGCTGTACCTGTATTCCCTTCAGTTTAGAGATGTCATCCATAACACCATTAAAGAAACAGGCTTTACACTTAATGATTTATTCTCTAAGCGCATGGTTGCCGATTTTTATGTCGAATTTGAACCGTGGATAAAGGGCGATAAAAGCTTTGCATCATTTTTACGCTGCAACTCACCAGAATTGCAAAACGCGATGGTCAGGCGTTTTAGTGGGATGGGAATGGATCCGACACAACCCAATAAAGACACCCTTGAACTAGCCAAAGCAAACATAGAACAGTATTTTTCGATAGTTGGCGTTCAAGAACGATATCAAGACACCCTTCAGATAGTACGAGACTCTTTTGATATTAATATCACGGAGTATCGCGTGAACAAAGGGCCTGAAAAAACAAAGAAGGTGCTTAAGCTAAACGTCGGATTAAAAAAACGACTTAAAGAAATGAATAAGCTCGATACCGAGCTTTATGAATGGGTGCTCACACGTTTCAATACGCAATTACTTAACCCTATTCCACCCAAACTTATCGATGGCGGAAAAAGAGAGGACTTTGAAAACGTTAAGCTCTGGCGAGCGATAGGCAGCTCACCAATGCGACAATCAGTGATGGAGAACAGCAGAATGGCAGGTAAAAAATAAGCGTCATCCCAGCGAAGGCTGGGATCTAGCATGCTAGGCACACCATTCGGATCGAACTATGGGTCCCAGCCTGCGCTGGGACGACTACTTCCTTGTTACTTCCAACGCGCAACATACCGCGTAGTATCGCAATTAAACCAAGTTTTAGAATACTCAGCCTGTCGACCAAGTTGATCCCAGCTGCGGCGCTCTACAAAGCCCCAGCTATCTTCTGCATTTGGCGAAAAATCATCAGGCTTCCAGGCAGGCTTAGCGCTGACCGACAGGTTATCCTCTACACGTCCGATCCAAAAACCTAAACGCTCCTTATAAAGCTTGTATAGAGAATCAGTCATGTTGTTTACAGTTAACGGTGTACGAACGTAACTAGCATCTAGCCAGATCTCCTCCAGGGCTGAATCTGTGTCATTCAGATACCGTAGTCGACGGATTCTGTAATAGTTATCTTGTTTAGCAAAATTAATCTGGGCATCACCTGATACTTGGTCAACTGATAGTGTTGCTGCACTGGGTAGACCACCTCCTGTTAATAGTTCGAGCCGAAAAAAACCATAGATGGTATTGACCTCATCAACATTGCGAACGTAATTGCCCGAGCCTTGCACTCTTTCAAGCATGCCCTTTTGGTGTAGTTCAGACAGCGCTTTGCGCAGCGTGCCCACAGCGATACCAAATCTTTTGGCCATTGAACGCTCAGGCTCAAGCTTTTCGCCTTCCATCAGAACACCCGCTTTGATCTCACGCGCCAGCATTTCGCTAATTTCTAAATGCAACGGCAAGCGCCCACGCTTGATTGGTGTAGCCGAGATAGATTGATTCACCATTGTTCTAATTGATACACTATTGACTCATTGATATATAAATGATACAACATCTCTACAATAATATCTGGTGACTGATTGTGACGACTGTTCCAATAACTTCCAGGGATCTGGACGCTCTGGAGATATCTTGGTTTGCCCCATTATGCTCCGATGATTATCGCTATTTGGGCGTACCCGATGGTGATTACAGATCCAGCTGGGAAAACACATCTGAAGTACTTCAAACAGCCGACAAACTCGGTTATCGAAATATTCTATGTCCATCCTCTTACCAGGTGGGTCAGGATACGCTGAGCTTTGTTGCCGCTAATGCGCCGCTCACAGAGCAAATCAACATGCTGGCAGCGGTACGTTGTGGTGAGATGCAGCCCATTATGTTGGCTCGTACTCTGGCGACTCTAGACCACATCTTAAAAGGTCGACTCACCGTCAACATTATTTCTTCTGATTTTCCTGGCGAAAAAGCAGAAAGTGATTATCGATACCAACGCTCACGCGAAGTGGTGGAAATATTGAAACAAGCTTGGACGCAAGATGAGATCAACCACAAGGGCGAAATCTATCAATTTGAGGGCCTCACAACTGGTCCAGCTAAACCCTACCAACAAAATGGAGGCCCGTTGTTGTACTTCGGTGGATACTCTCCACCTGCCCTAGACTTATGCGGCGAGCACTGTGATGTTTACTTGATGTGGCCTGAGAAAAAAGAAACCCTTGCCGATCGCATGAAGGCTGTTAACGCTTGTGCCGAAAAGCACAACCGTGTTCTTGACTACGGCTTACGCGTACACATGATAGTGCGCGACACGGAACAAGAAGCCAAAGAGTATGCAGAAGAACTGGTATCAAAGCTTGACGATGACTTCGGCAAACAAATCCGAGATCGTGCATTGGATTCCACCTCGCTCGGTGTATCCATGCAAGCAAAAAATAGAGAGCAAGCCAACCAGTACGGTTACGTGGAACCTCATCTATGGACAGGTATTGGCCGCGCTCGTTCTGGTTGTGGTGCGGCAATTGTTGGGTCAACAGATCAGGTTTTAAGCGAAATTGAAGCCTATCAAAAAATGGGTATACGCTCGTTTATTTTCTCGGGTTACCCACATGTCGATGAATGCCGATCCTTTGGAGAACGTGTGTTGCCACAGTTAAAAACCTGTTCACTGCCTGAAGCCTATGGCCGAGTGCCCACGACAGCCCCCGACGTACCATTAGCCGCTGGACAAAGAACATGATCGAACGCAGTCAACTACCAGCACTTGAGCTCAGCCGTATTATCTATGGCCTGTGGCGCTTAGCAGATGACAAGAACACAACGGCCTCACATGTACAAGCAAAGTTGGAATCGTGCTTATCGCAAGGCATCACAACGTTCGATCAAGCCGACATCTACGGCGATTACGCCTCTGAAAAACTATTCGGAACAGCCTTAAAAGCTGCGCCAGCATTGCGCGCACAAATGCAAATTATCACCAAGTGCGACATCATGCTGACCTCAGATCATTACCCTGCGCGACGAGTAAAGTACTACGACACGTCCCGCAAACATATTGAATACAGCGTTAATAACTCGTTGAGCAATATGAACATCGAACAGATCGACCTACTGTTAATTCATCGGCCCGATCCGCTAATGGATGCAGCAGAAACAGGGGCAGCATTGGATGATTTAATTAGCAGCGGTAAAATTGCGTCGGTTGGCGTATCTAACTTTCGATCATATGATTGGGATTTACTGCAATCAAACATGAAAGCGCAACTGCAAACCAACCAAATCGAACTGAGCCTGTTGGCGACCGACGCTTTCACCAATGGCGATATGGCATTTATGCAACAACACAAAATAGCACCAATGGCGTGGTCACCGCTTGCCGGCGGTGAATTGTTTAATCCAGAAGCAAATACGCAAATAAGCAAATTACGTAAACGACTCGATGTTATCGCTGCTGAGCAGAATGTCGGATCCGATGCAGTCGCGATTGCTTGGCTCTTAAAGCACCCAGCGGGCATATTGCCTGTAGTAGGCACAAACTCACTCGATCGTATCGCTAAGCTTTCCGATGCGACTAATGTCGATATTGATCGTGAGACTTGGTACGAGCTTTATACCTTGGCTTGTGGGCAAGAGGTACCTTAATCATGCAATGTAACGCTGGGTTGAAAAGAGCTGCACTTTGGCAGTTTTGGAACTGGCGTAGCGATCGTAAAAACATCAGATGGCGTAGTTAAATAATATGACGACAACTCACTATGCAATCATTGGCTGCGGGATGATGGGCCAAGAGCATATCCGTAATATACAGCTTCTAGAGAACACTGCGGTAGTCGCCATTTATGAACCCGATGCCCAGATGCAAACAATCGCCAAGCAGCTAGTGCCTGATGTTGTATTTACACAATCAATTGACGAGTTGCTGGCAATTGAACTGATTGATTGTCTAGTCATTGTTAGCCCAAACTTCACTCACGTCGACATACTCAAACAAATTGCCAATACAAGACCGCTACCCATACTAGTAGAGAAGCCACTCTTTACTGACCCCGCGGATGCCAATTTTATCGCACAATTTAAAGATAGTTACCCCTGCCCTATATGGGTGGCGATGGAATATCGCTATATGCCGCCATTAGCCGAGTTGCTTAAACAAGCCGATGCCGTTACCGGCGGCGTTAATATGCTTACCATTAAAGAACACCGTTTTCCTTTTTTAGAAAAGGTAAACGACTGGAATCGCTTCAACAAGTATTCTGGTGGCACGCTGGTTGAAAAGTGCTGCCACTATTTCGATTTGATGCGTTTAGTGATGCAATCTAATCCTGTTAGCGTTATGGCGTCCGCGGGTCAAGCTCACAATCATCTTGATGAAACCTATGACGGCCAGACGCCAGACATTTGGGATCACGGTTATGTGATCGTCAATTTTGAAAACGGCTCTCGCGCGATGCTCGAACTATGCATGTTTGCTGATGGTTCTCGTTATCAAGAAGAGATCACCGCACTGGGTGGTAAAGGCAAAATCGAATGCAAGATACCGGGGCCGTCTCGTTTTTGGGATAAAAACCTAGGCGCAGAACCCATACCAACAGTCACTATCAGCCCACGTGTAGACA
>CALGND010000057.1 GCA_937958675.1 uncultured Granulosicoccaceae bacterium | reverse complement strand
ATTAACAATCGACGCCAGTGCCATTGCACCGTTAGTCAGCTGGGGCACCAGCCCTGATCAGTCTGTACCAATTGACGATAACGTTCCGCAGTTTAGTAACCAAGCGACTCCCAAAGCCAAAGCCGCAATGGAACGCGCCTTGAACTACATGGGTCTAAAGCCGGGGCAATCGATGCAGGACATCGCGATAGATAGTGCGTTTATTGGTTCGTGCACCAACGGCAGAATCGAAGACTTGCGTGCCGCGGCTCAACTCCTTAAAGGTCGCAAGGTTGCACCGGGCATAAATGCAGTAGTCGTTCCAGGCTCGGCCATCACCAGAATGCAAGCAGAGACCGAAGGGCTAGATAAGGTATTCACCGAGGCTGGTTTTGAATGGCGCCCTGAAAGCGGTTGTTCAATGTGTTTGGCAATGAACGATGATATCGCGATGGATGGTGAGCGAGTCGCCTCCTCCACCAACCGTAATTTCGAAGGCCGTCAAGGCCGAGGTGCGCGTACCCATTTAATGAGCCCCGCCATGGTAGCCGCCGCCGCGGTTGCGGGCCACTTGGCCGACGTGCGCGACTATCCGTTGGAGACCCTATAAATGCCAAAAGTAGTTACTGGTAAGGCCGCACCACTTCCGCTGGCCAATGTGGATACCGACATGATTATGCCTAAGCGTTTTTTGATTACGATCACTCGCGAAGGATTAGCCGATGGCACGTTTGCCGATCTTCGTTTTGATGAAGCAGGCAAACAGCGCCGCGACTTCATTCTTAACAAGAAACCGTGGTCACAAGCTACGATTTTAATTGTGGGTGATAACTTTGGTTGTGGCTCCAGCCGCGAACATGCAGTGTGGGGTATGCGGCAGCTTGGCATCGAGGCCTGTATAGGGACGGGCTTTGCCGGCATATTTTTTGACAACGCGCGCAAGAACGCGCTAGCACTACCCGTCGTCAGTGCAGAGGATCGTGATGCGCTGCTGCAACTGGCAGGAACAGAAAACGGCATTGAGATGTCGATCGACATCGAACATCGCAACATAACCGCCGGCGATATCACTCTGCCATTTCAGATGGACGACGCGACCCAAGCGGCACTGATCCGTGGCGGTGATGAGACTCTAGACACGCTGAAATATGCCGAAGCCATTCGAGCCTTTGAGACCAAGCTTTCCGACAGCATGCGGGTCAGCGTCCTCAAATGAAGTATGAGGTCAGAGTAATAACCGTATCAAGCGACCCATCGAGAGAAGTTATTTTATCTGGCACACCCGCAGGCGTTGGCCCCATCGCCAAGAGTGATGTTATGCAAGTTAGCGTTGAAGGCTTGGGTAGCATGAGCATACCGGTTGTTTAATGGGGCGAAGAATTGCCCTGCCCCCGATACCAACTACCTATGTTATTCCGTCACCAGGATTTGCGCAGACATATTCGACTGCGACGGAACGCTGGTCAATAGCGCACCGGTACATTTTTCCGCTTTTGAGGCCGCATTATAATGGGCAAGGAGCTACTCTTGAGCTTGATTGGTACATGGAAACCCGGTTATCGATGCCCAACGTAAGGCCGCTAAACGCAAACGCACAGTATAATAGTCGCCACGTGAAACCAGGCTTAAGCGGGCTCTTGCTGCTTCAGGGCTTTGCTTGACGTATAGGCCTACCTAAAAAACTGGTCCACGTAATCCTCACCCAAACCAACCGCTGTATAGTGTGCGCGGATCGGACATGTTATGAACATGCTGAAACTATACGGTGTCCGGATTTTCTGTCCTCAATAAATCTTTCAAATTGGAAAGATTTTACGATTTCTTCTTGAAATCGTCTCCCCCGTCCCCAATAAAATGCGCTCAGATTGACTGATCCTGTGCGCCACTGGCAATAACGCCACGTTAGGGGCACTGTGCAGGGTTTTCCCTTTCTGCTGAAGCAAAGGTATACCCGGCACAATGGATTGCAATCAAACGCCGCGCGTTTCAAGCCAGTGGATGAGCTTGAATGCGTTTCTTTTGATTAAACGCTTAAGAGGATAAGCGATGCTAAACGTGAAATCGATAAGTCGCCGGTATGGTGAGTTAAAAGCCGTGGATAATGTTTCGTTTTCGATCAAGCCCGGTGAAATTGTAGGATTGTTAGGTCACAATGGTGCAGGAAAAACCACCATTATGAAATTGCTCAGTGGTTACCTTGAACCAGATTCTGGATCCATTCATTTAAACGATCAGCTTATTCAACTTGGCGATAAAACACTGCAACGATCGCTGGGTTACTTACCCGAGAACCTTCCCGTTTACCCAGAACTCAGCGTTGCAAGCTACTTGCAATACGCAGCGGAATTAAAAGGCATTAAGGGTAAAGAGCAACGCCATGCCATTAGAAGCGTTATCGAATCAACCGACCTTTCAGACCGTTTCTTATCGCCCATCAACACACTATCACGCGGCATGAAGCAACGTGTTGGTGTAGCCCAAGCGTTATTGGGTACTCCCTCTCTACTCATACTGGATGAACCGACTAACGGTTTAGACCCCGCGCAAACAGAACAGATGCGCAAGCTGATTAAATCCATTAGCGAATCAGCTACCGTGATTTTATCCACGCATATTATGCAAGAGGTGGAGGCCATGTGCTCGCGAGCATTGATTATTCAGCAAGGCCAGCTAGCAGTGGATACTCCACTTGACGATCTGAGTGATACACACCAAATTTCCCTACAAACCACCGCAGACCAACAATCACTGGCTGATGCATTGCGCCACGAACCGTGGTTTGCGTTGCTCACCCCTTCAAACGCAAACATTACGGTCGAAAACGCACAGGCGTTTAGCATTGAAACCCAGCCCGATGTAAATATCAGCGATGCAATTGAACAATGTGCAATTGCATTAGTGCAAAAATCCATACCCATCGTATCAATACAGATTGATAAACAGGATTTACAAACACTCTTCCTCGAGCTAACTGAACATAAGGCGCAAAAAAATCAAGTACGGGAGGTGGCAGATGTCGCTTAATACCGCAAACGCAAGCCTTAAACAAAACCCGCTTCGCGTAATCAGCAAAGTGGCTGCGAAAGAGTTACTACTCTTTCTGTCCTCCCCTATAGCCTGGTTATTTATTGCCAGTTTCGCCACCATTACATTATTCGTATTCTTTTGGGGAGAGGCTTTTTTTGCACGCAATATTGCTGATGTGCGCCCCATGTTCGAATGGATGCCGGTGCTACTAATTCTATTGTGCAGTACCTTAACCATGCGAATGTGGAGTGAGGAACGTCGCACCGGCACACTGGAACATGTGCTCACGCAACCGGCCAAACTGTGGTCATTTGCCGCGGGTAAATATATTGCCTGCATGCTGCTACTTGCATTGGCATTGTTGGTGGTTGTGCCAGTGCCTATGACTATTTCGATGTTTAGCGATATCGATTGGGGGCCAGTGGTATCGGGCTTTATCGCAACATTGTTACTGGGCTCTGCCTATATCGCTATCGGTTTATTTGTGTCTTCAC
The DNA here is from genome assembly GCA_937958675.1 of uncultured Granulosicoccaceae bacterium. GTDB lineage: Bacteria > Pseudomonadota > Gammaproteobacteria > Granulosicoccales > Granulosicoccaceae > Granulosicoccus. The sequence continues at coordinate 3,902 of CALGND010000057.1, read as the reverse complement.
AAACCCAAAACCAAATAGTGAGCTTGATCGGCAGCGTTATTTTGTGTGGCGTCTTTTATTTTATTGGCCACCAAGTAATCACTGACACCCTTGGCCAACGTGCCAGCGAATGGCTACAAGCCATAGGCACCGGCTCTCGATTCGACTCCATCACGAGAGGTGTAATTGATGTTGGCGATTTGGTTTACTACCTTAGCCTGACCATCGTATTTTTAGTGCTAACCGTATACTCACTAGAGCGCGAGCGCTGGGCCGCCAGTGGTGATAAATCATCACACCTGCGTTGGAAGTTAGCCACGGTTTTACTAGTGCTAAATGCTGTTGCCATAAATTTTTGGGTCGGGCAACTTAATGGCTTGCGCATTGATACTACACGCGGCCAGCAGTACACCTTATCCGATGCTACTCGCAATTACCTCTCGCAATTACAAGAGCCACTTACTCTTCGGGGTTATTTCAGTGCCAAAACTCACCCGTTACTCAGCCCCTTAGTGCCACAGATGCGCGACCTGCTAAACGAATACGAGGTTGCAGGTGATGGCAGAGTACGGGTTGAGATTGTTGACCCATTGGAAAACCCCGAAGCAGAAGTTGAAGCTAACCAACAATACGGCATTGAGCCGGTGCCATTCCAAGTGGCAGATCGATACCAGTCATCCATTGTGAGTAGCTACTTTAATGTGTTGGTGCAATACGGTAATGAATATGACGTACTGGGGTTTCGGGATTTAATCGATGTTAAAAGCCAGTCGGAATCCGATATTGATGTGCAGCTACGCAACCCCGAATATGACTTAACGCGTTCTATCCGTAAGGTGCTCACTGATTTTCAAACTGCCGGTAGCGTGTTTAATAACATCGATTCGCCTGTCACATTACATATGTACGCATCCAGTGATGAACAATTGCCGGAGGATCTGGTTACCTTTAAACAAGAAATTAAGTCGCTCGCTGATGAATTAGCATCTACCTCAGCCAATAAGCTGAAAGTTAACCTGGTCGACCCTAACGCCAATGGAGGGGCACTGGCAAATCAGCTAAGCACTAATATTGGCTTACGCCCGATGAGCGCAGGTTTGTTTAGCACTAAACAGTTTTGGTTTCACACCTTATTAGAAGCCAATGGCCAACTAGTGCAAATCCCTTTGGGTGATTTGAGCACAGCAACGTTTGAAACCAATTTAGATACAGGCTTAAAACGCTTCGCTAAAGGCTTTACGCGGCGCATCGGTCTCGTCACGCCAGCACCGAACCCACAAGGTATTCCAGGCGCCAGTCCAAGCTTTAGAACCTTAGAAGATTTTTTACGCTCCGAGTATGACGTGGTGCGCGAGAACATTAGTGATGGCATAGTAGCAAGCGATATTGAATTGCTAATTTTGGCAGCACCCAATGCACTGGATGAAAAATCACTTTTTGCGGTAGATCAATTTTTAATGCAAGGCGGCACCGTGCTGGCCAGCACATCAAACAAGCAAGCCAGCTTGTCGCGCAACCAGCTTAGTGTCGCCAATCACTCCTCTGGCCTAAACGATTGGTTAGCCCATCACGGTATTACCGTATCAGATGAAATGGTGATGGACCCAATCAATGCAGCGTTTCCGGCACCAGTTACACGTAATGCGGGTGGGTTGCAGATACAAGAAATGCGCATGCTCGACTACCCTTGGTTTGTTGATGTGCGGCGTAATCAGATGAACGCTAATAGCCCCATCATGGCGGGTGTTGAGCAAGTAAATATGACATGGGCATCGCCTATTAAGGTTAACACCGACAGCGGCGATGATGAGTTATCACGAGAAACCGTCACCCTGTTATCAAGCTCTGATCAGTCTTGGTTGTCAACATCCATAGACGTTATGCCGCGCGTCAATGCAAACGGTAGTAACACGAGTCCTTGGGCTCCAGAAGGTGAAACGGCATCTCACTCATTGGCAATAGCCTCTAAGGGGCAATTTAAATCGTACTTTGCTGGCAAACAATCGCCCTTAGTACCTGAAGAATCAACACCAGAAGAAACCGAATCCGATTCAACGGGCGATCCTATTGCCGCTATTGATTCAGTCAATGAAGCGATAAGCAATACTGACACGGCTGACTCGGAAAACGAAGAGTCGGAACCCACTTTGTCGGAGTCGCTCGACACAGTCATCGAACGTTCTCCAGAATCTGCTCGGTTAATTGTGTTTGGATCGAATGATTTTTTGCGTGATCAAATAACACAAATGGCTGGTGCGGCTACTGGTACAGCATACTTAGCACCCTTTCAATTGGTGACCAATGCAGTGGACGTAGCATTAGATGATACGGGCTTGTTGAGCATACGCAGCCGAGGTCAGTTTAATCGAACGCTACCACCGATGGAAGATAAGGCCAGACAATTTTGGGAGATTCTCAACTATGGTCTAGCAGCGTTGGCTATTGCCGCTATCTACCTAATCACCCTACTTTGGAATAAACGCAAGCAACGTAAACAGCTTGCCTGGATAACACAATGAATACTATTGCTAACGAAACTTTACCTAAAACCCACGGCAATTCGGTTTTCTCACTGTTTCAAACTAGCCGTTTATTGCAGGTCGCCGCAGCCATATTGGTGGCACAACTGGGGATTGCGGCGTTGTTGGGTTTAACGCAAAAACAAGCTACATTCGCCAATGGCGAACCCTTGTTTTCACTCTCAGAAGATGACATCAACAGCATCGCCATTGATGATGGCGATGAGGCCATCAGCTTAAAAAAGCAAAATGATCAATGGCTGATTGATGGTGATACACCTCTGCCTGTTGATGCTGCACGCCTAAATACCTTAAAGAGCTCACTCACTGGGTTGAAAGTTGGCTTACCGGTCGCTAGCAGTGAAAATGCGCGCGAGCAGCTAGAGGTAGCCGATGATCAGTACCAGAAAAAGCTCGTAGTAAACGGCGATAATGCCAATACCTTTTTACTGGGTACCTCACCGGGATTAAGAAAGGCCCATTTGCGCCGAGACGGCAGTAGCGAGATTTACTCAGCTTCACTGCCAGTATCAGACATGCCCACATCAGTTAATCAATGGTTGGATAAATCCCTACTCGCGCTAGACGATATCAGCCATATTTCATCCAGCGCAATCTCGTTTGAGCGTGTAGGTTCTGGCGAAGAGCAGACGTGGAATGTAGCGGGCAACGATGATGACAGCAAGGTCGTAGATAGCGAGAAATTAAGCAGCGCTATAAAAGCACTGGAAACTCTGCGAGTGATTGGCTTAAGTGACGACTCCACCAAAACCAGTGACAATGATAGCAATACGGAATCCGATTCCGATGCCACTGATTCTAATGAAAGCCTAAAGCTCAGAATTACGAGCAAAGGTGACGACTTAGAATTTACCTTAGAAAAATCTGACTCCGCAGCTACCATTACGCGAAGTGACTTCGAGCAGACCTTCTCTGTTTCAACTTCATTGTTTGAGCAATTGGCGGTGTTAGGCTCAGATACAGATTGGTTTGTGGATGCTGAAAAGATAGAGGAGGAAAAGCCAGCGGAGCAAGAATAGAATTAACGCGGGCCATCTATATCGACAAGATGGCCTGCTTAACCTAACTGATACGACTGTCGTAACGCAGAATAGTTAAGTAGATGCAACGTCACAATTATGTACCGCTTGAACACCTCTTATACAAAAATCTTATACAAAAAAACTCCTATGAGTTTTTTAAATAGACACCTCGGTCCATTATCTCCTCAAACAATTCAAAAAACGCAGTTTTCGGTAAAATTACCCACTCTAGCTCAGTGACAAACCACCCCTGCCTATCGGATACTACCTTTATGGCTATCATTGGAGAAGGACCTTATGCGTATAACAAACAGCAAGCTACCTCTTTATCTGTGCCTAGCAGTGGCATTACCCTACTTAA
>CALGND010000056.1 GCA_937958675.1 uncultured Granulosicoccaceae bacterium | reverse complement strand
AACACCTTTTCTTGTGCACCACTTGGTAACGTGGCAGACGCACCATTCACCATCGTAGACATAATTTCACCTTTATATGGGCAAGTAACAAATAACGTTTGGCTGAGTAAAAAAGCTTAACCGTCGGCTGCCGTTGTGGATTTTAAACCTATATCAAGAGAATCAATATATGCATTGGGTTGCTTGCCGTCGTAGATGACACCATCAATGATATCTGCCGCAGGCGTTGGCGCTTTATAGCCATCAGTACCAAACGGGATATCCGCTTTTGCCACATGGCCTTCCTCTATTAGCATTTCTGCAGCTTGTAGATAAATATCAGGGCGGTAAACAGATTTAGCCGTCTCATGAAACCACTCATCTGTTTGTGGCTCACTAATTTGACCCCAGCGGCGCATTTGCGTTAGATACCAAATAGCATCAGAGTAGTAGGGGTAGGTTGCAAAGTACCGGTAGAACACATTGAAATCAGGAACATCCCGCTTGTCGCCTTTTTCATATTCAAAGGTACCAGTCATAGAGTTAGCGATTACTTCTGCATCTGCACCCACGTATTCAGAGCGTGACAGTATCTCCACGGCTTCCATACGATTGGCGTTCTCGTTCTCATCCAACCATTTGGCGGCACGGATCAGTGCTTTAGTTAAAGCTAATGTTGTGTTCGGGTACTCTTCAGTGAAAGATTTGGTTAAACCAAACACCTTTTCCGGATTGTTTTTCCAGATTTCGTAGTCAGTAATTACTGGCACACCGATTCCTTTGAAAACAGCAGCTTGATTCCAAGGTTCGCCAACGCAGTAACCAACAATGGTTCCCGCCTCAAGCGTTGCCGGCATTTGTGGAGGTGGTGTTACTGATAAAAGTGCATCGGCTTTTATTTGCCCCGATGTATCTGATGGAGAGTAGAACCCTGGATGTATCCCCCCGGATGCTAACCAATAACGTAGCTCATAATTGTGCGTCGAAACCGGAAACACCATACCCATATTAAAGGGCTTACCATCTTCCTTAAAACTATCAACTACAGGTTTAAGTGCGTCGGCTTTTATTGGGTGAACAGGCTTACCATCAGCGCCAGTTGGGATATTAGGTTTCATCATCTCCCAAACTTCGTTGGATACGGTTATGCCGTTTCCGTTTAAGTCCATAGAAAATGGTGTAACAATATGTGCCTTAGTACCGTACCCAATCGTTGCTGCCAACGGCTGACCAGCCAACATATGGGCACCATCTAGTTCACCCGTTATGGTGCGATCAAGTAGTACCTTCCAGTTGGCTTGTGGCTCGAGGGTTACAAATAAGCCTTCATCTTCGAAGTAGCCTTTTTCATAAGCAATAGCCAGTGGCGCCATATCTGTCAATTTGATAAAGCCTAATCTTAATTCGTCTTTTTCAACATCAAGGACTTCTGCTACTGCACTGGAAATAGAAAGTACAGCGCCACAAAAAAATAAGCTGAGACTCAGCAGTGGTCGTTGTTCTAACTTGCTGGGGAAAGTTAACTTCATGAAAAGATTCCTATAGTAAGTAAATACGTTGCTTCAATGCTTAGATCGAAGCGTTAACGAACTATAAGATTATCGATGTGAGCTGTCTGCTGCTAATATTTCAACATCGGTGTGCAATAAATGCAGCAGGTAATTATGAGGTAAGCAATACAGTGTTAGTTAATATCATTCGCCATTTATACCGTGGCCTCTAACATCCCTTCGCGACATATAAATTCAATAATGGTGTCGACACCCACACCTTCTTTCATGTTGGTAAACACGTAGGGCCTGTCACCACGCATACGCTTAGTGTCGTTTTCCATGACTTCCAGCGACGCGCCCACGTAAGGGGCTAGATCTATTTTGTTGATTACCAATAAGTCAGATCGCGTAATGCCTGGCCCACCTTTGCGGGGTATTTTTTCACCTTCTGCCACATCAATTACGTATATAGCTAAATCAGCTAATTCGGGGCTAAAGGTAGCTGATAGATTGTCACCGCCACTTTCGATAAACACTACTTCAAGATTTGGAAAGCGTGAGTTTAGCTCAGCGATTGCCGCTAAATTCATAGAGGCGTCTTCGCGAATCGCGGTATGAGGGCAGCCACCAGTCTCAACGGCGGATATTCTTTCAGAAGGAAGCGCTTGGCTGCGCGTTAAATATTCGGCGTCTTCGCGGGTGTAGATATCATTGGTGACTACTGCAATATCATAGTCATCACGCATTTTCTTACAAACCACATCCAATAACGATGTTTTACCAGACCCGACCGGGCCACCTATTCCTACTCGCAATGGGGTGCGTGAATTTTTCATAGTTTGTATTCTGTCTAGTTTAGTCAATCAGTGTAAGTGTAATTTTTATGAGCGAAACAATCGGCAATACTGTACTTCATGAAAACTGCTGGCCATGGCCAAGCCCGGAGAGGCATAGCCGATCTCATCGTCTGTGATAGTTAATGCAACTTCTACAGCATGCTGGATGTCATCTCCGAGTTGATACAAAATGAACTGCCCTTGACTCTGGCCGAGTGGAACCAGCTTTATCCCGGCTGTGACTTGATTGTCCAACCAACTATAGGCATACCCGTGCAGGCTATGCTGCAGCGGCACCTGCTCATGAACGCAGTAGCGAGCAAAACCAGCAAGTTGGCTTTGCGCCTTGGTATCATCTGCCTCAAAACCAAGGTTATTGATTAGCGTTGTCAGTGCTCTACCCCGTTGGTACTCCTCGTTACGTAGCTCGGACGTTTCACGCATGGCTAGGATGGTTTGATCCCATAAACACACCGACGCAATATCGCCTAGTTGATATGCCTGATATAGGCGCTTCAAAATCGGTAACTCTTGCTGCGCCATCGCGCCATCGAGTTGTTCTTGCAGCCATTGCTGAAAATCATCTTTATCACTTATCCAGCCAGCCTCGACTGCCCATTCCATGCCTTGCGAAAAGCTAAACGCACCCACTGGTAAGCTAGGACTGGTGATCTGCAATAGCTTTAGCAGAGGCTGCATGGAGTTAATGATCATGATCGTGTGAGTGACCACCACCGTACGCACCGGGCTCTGGATTAAAGCGCGCTGACGTGACCTCAACTGTTAATCCTAGCCCACGCAACATGTCGTCTAATACGTGATCGTGCAGATAACTGATCGCACCGATGACACCGGGCGGTAGCTGCACGCCAGGGCCCTGCGCAACGATCTGCACCGGCACGTGTCTATTACCCAGGTGATAACAAGCGCGTGCGAACAAATGCGTTCCGGTGCAATGGACTAACGATACACGCTCCTCCGCTGCCAATACCTCAATTGCCTCTCCATCGGCTGATAATAATTTATCGCCATGATGCATGTGCTCACCACGCTCAAGCAAAATTCCTGCGTCCCTGCCATCATCAAGCGTCACTCGCAAACGTGACTTAACGCGTTTGTCCATAGGTAAGGTGACACTAGTTGATGCTGGCGTATCGGCTTGAGCACGTTGGGTAAATTGAATCATGAGCTTATCTTATTAAAACAATTGGTAGAGTTGCGCTAGTGGTAGTTCAGTAGCAGGTTCACAGCTGAGCGCCTCACCATCAGCTTTCACCACATAGGTTTGTGGGTCCACCTCGATATCAGGTTGATACTCATTGTGGATCATGTCGCTTTTCGTAATGCTCCGGCAAGCGGATACTTCACCAATCATGCTTTTTAAATCAAGTTGCTTGTCAACACCGGCTTGACGCCCCGCTTGCGATAAAAACGTCATAGAAGTTTGTTCACGCGCAGCAGCCAGCGCGCCAAACATGGGCCGATAGTGAACCGGCTGTGGTGTGGGTATAGAGGCATTAGGATCGCCCATTGGTGCGTAGGAGATCATACCGCCTTTTAAAATAAGCGAAGGCTTGCTGCCGAAAAATGCAGGCTTCCACAAGACTAGATCGGCCAATTTACCTACCTCGATAGAACCCACTTCATGAGAGATGCCATGCGAGATCGCAGGGTTGATCGTATATTTCGCGATATAACGCTTAGCACGAAAATTATCGGTATTAGAAGTGTCACCCGTTAACGCGCCACGTTGTACACGCATCTTATGGGCGGTTTGCCATGTTCGACAAATCACCTCGCCCACTCGACCCATGGCTTGCGAATCAGATGCAATCATCGAAAATGCACCAAGATCTTGCAAGATATCTTCAGCTGCAATGGTTTCGCGGCGTATGCGGGATTCAGCAAATGCTACGTCTTCTGCGATTGCCGGATCTAGATGATGGCAAACCATTAACATATCCAAATGCTCGTCAATAGTATTGACGGTATAAGGGCGCGTAGGATTAGTTGATGAAGGCAAAACATTTGACAAGCCACAAGCCTTGATGATGTCGGGCGCGTGGCCACCACCTGCACCTTCTGTGTGATAGGTATGAATGGTGCGGCCTTTCATCGCGGCTAATGAGTGTTCAACAAAGCCTGACTCATTAAGTGTATCGGTATGAATAGCCACTTGAACATCCATAGCTTCGGCAACGCCTAAACAACAATCAATGGATGCAGGCGTGGTACCCCAATCCTCATGAAGCTTTAGCCCGATGGCACCAGCTTCTATTTGTTCTTCGAGAGGTTTAGCCAAACTTGCGTTGCCCTTCCCCAAAAAGCCAAGATTCATCGGTAAGGCATCACTGGCTTGTAACATACGATGGATATACCAAGGCCCTGGCGTGCAGGTTGTGGCATTGGTACCAGTTGCTGGCCCAGTGCCACCACCCAGCATCGTCGTAACGCCAGAGCAGATTGCTTCTTCAACTTGTTGAGGGCAAATAAAATGGATATGCGCATCCACACCACCGGCAGTGAGAATCATGCCCTCGCCTGCGATTGCCTCGGTGCCAGGCCCTATTGCGATATCAACACCGGGTTGAATATCAGGGTTACCCGCTTTGCCGATGGCACTAATACGACCGTTTTTAATGCCAACGTCTGCCTTAACAATACCCCAATGATCAAGTATTAGTGCATTAGTAATGATGGTATCAACCACATCGGCTGATTCAAGTTGGCTTTGGCCCATACCATCTCTAATCACTTTACCGCCACCAAACTTGACCTCCTCGCCGTAGATGGTTCGATCATCCTCGACTTCGATCCATAGAGCGGTGTCGGCCAATCTGACACGATCCCCTGTAGTGGGGCCATACATCTCTGCATAGGCTCGGCGGCTTAGTTTAGTCATAGCGCACCCATTATTTGTTGGTTGAAACCATATACTTCACGTTTACCATCTAATGCTACCAATTCGATCGTGCGAGACTGGCCAGGTTCAAACCGCACAGCCGTACCAGCTGCAATATTCAATCGATAACCCCGTGTTTGTTCACGTTCAAAGAGCAACGCAGGGTTAACTTCAAAAAAATGATAATGCGAACCTACTTGAACCGGCCTATCACCACTGTTGGCAACCTCAAGCGAAACGGTGTCACGACCTGAATTGATTTTGATTTCAATTTCACCCTCAGCACAAATTATTTCGCCAGGTATCATACGCTCACTCCCGCAGGTTGAATGGGTTCGTGAACGGTCACTAGCTTGGTCCCGTCCGGAAAAGTTGCTTCTACCTGCACATCGTGTATCAGCGCGACTACTCCCTCCATAACTTGTTCGGTGGTTAGTAGAGTACGCCCGTATGACATAAGCTCTGCAACGCTACGCCCGTCTCTTGCACCTTCCATTATATGCATACTGATGTAGGCAACCGACTCTGGGTAATTGAGTTTCACGCCACGGTTTAATCTGCGTTCAGCGACTAAGGCTGCAGTAAATAACAGCAATTTATCTTTTTCGCGCGGTGATAATTCCATGTCTATACCTAATTATTGATGGGTTAAGTAGCCCAAATTCGTGGCATTACAGCATTGCGATGCATCACGATGGGCCTTAGAAGCTGCCATACTTTTATAAACCCATTGCGCGCAGCCTCAGTACTGTGCCCTAGGTAACGTATAACGAACAGTGTTTCAATTTGTGTTACAGCGAACTCAGCACTACCGTTTAAGATTTCTCGAATACGGTCAATTAATTCGTCGCCAGCGAGGTTTGGTGCGATCGCTAGCATCGTAGCACTGGTAGTGCAGCCTTTTAAACCTGAAAGTCTCGAAAGATCTATCGCCCCATTAACCCGCAACCTTTCTATTAATAAAGGGCGATTATCCAGGTAAAGCGCAAGTTGACTAAACACACCACCCGAGCAAAAAACATAGTTACCTGCGGGTCGGCCAAAACAGCTGATATCCCATCCGATAAAACGGCTAGCTGAGGTTAAATCAATACGTAATTGTTGGGCAACATTGCATCGATCAAAAAAAATGGATTCTTGTGGCATCCATTCGATGGCGGAGTTATCTAATAAAATATGTTGATGTAGCTCAGCCAGCCGGCCATCAGAACCATAAAACTTATTGGCACCTGGTGTGGTCACAAGAGCGCTAGCGTCATTGGCAACATTTGTATCGATGCGTAAAGAATCACCGCCAACGATCCCCCCAGGCGGATGCAATACGTAGGCATGACACACCGCCCCTTCTGGATAAAATGGACGTTGCACCATTAACGGGCCAGAATGGCTGCGTCTGAGTAGGGTTTTTTCCTCGTTGTGTTCAAACGACAAGCGTAACTCAGCGCGCCAGCTTTTGCTGGTTGATCGATTCGTCGATGGACTCGCCGTAGAAGCACTCGGTCCGCCTGTTACGGCAAGATCCATTAGTCAGTGCGCGAGTCTGTACGCGAATGAATGCCAGACAAGCCACGAGAATGGCGCAGCTTAGCAACACAATAGACGGCTGCAATAGCCCCCATGGCTATCAGTAACAGAGCGCCTGAGTGTAAGGTAAACGGCGTAGCATGTGAGTGCAAGATAGCCGGAGTTTCATGCGCGGCAGCATCCGCAATCGTTATCAGTGTTAACACCGTAATAGTAATACTTTTCATGGCATTCATTTTCATAGAGTGCATTCTCAGACAATTAAATATTGATTAATGAGCTCGTCATTTAGCAGATCCATACTGCCCTTGATTGCTACACTACCACGATCCATAATAACAAAACTGTCTGCCACCTTATGAATGATTGGCAACTTTTGTTCGATTAGCAGTACGGCAATCTTGAGCTCTTGGTTTAACATATTGATCACGTCGGATATCTCTTGCACCAAACTGGGTTGAATACCTTCAGTAGGCTCATCAAGTATGAGCAACTTTGGGTCGATCACCAATGCGCGTGCAATCGCTAATTGCTGTTGTTGACCACCTGACAAATCACCACCACGTCTGCGCTTCATATCAGCCAACACAGGGAAAAGTTCGTAAATATTACTTGGAATTTTTTTGGATTTGGCAGCGCTTGAAAAAAATCCAGTGCGTATATTCTCTTCTACTGACAACAAAGGGAATATCTGGCGCCCTTGAGGGACGTAAGCAATTTGATTGGGTGCGCGACTTTCTGCCGGAAGCTTCTCAATGGACGTACCATTAAATAGGATGCTACCGCTACGCGGGTGTTCCAAGCCCATCAAGCATTTTGCTAATGTCGTTTTTCCCACACCATTACGTCCCATTAAACATGTGCACGCAGCTGGCGCAATATCGAAAGCGACGTCACGCAAAGTATGGCTTTGGCCATAGTAATGATTTAGCGCCTCAATTGTCATTGTGGCCATTATAAAATTCTCTTAAACTTATTCACCCAAATACACCTTAACAACCTCGCGATTATTTTGAACGCTGCGCATATCACCCTCTGCTAAAACACGTCCTTGGTGCAACACGGTAACGCGACTATTTAATGATCGGACAAAGTCCATATCATGTTCGACAACCACAACTGTATGCTCGCCTGCTAGATCGCTTAACAACTGCCCAGTTTTATCCATCTCTTGATGTGTCATGCCAGCAACTGGCTCATCAATTAACAGCAGCCTTGGTTTCTGCATGAGTAGCATACCTATCTCCAGCCATTGTTTCTGACCATGGGATAGCACTTGCGCTGCATCATTTAACCTATCACTTAGGCCAATAATATAAGCGACTTCATCTACCCGGCCGCGTTGATCAGCATTTAAACCAAAACGCAGTGTTGCCATCGGGCTACGATCGCCAGCAGCCGCGAGTTCTAGATTTTCAAAAACGCTTAACGCCTCAAAGACAGTCGGTTTTTGGAACTTTCGCCCTATACCGATCTGCGCTACCTCCGGCTCACTGAGTTTCAACAAATCAATATCCTGTGCAAATGTCACCGAGCCTGTATCGGGCCGAGTTTTACCGGTAATAATATCCATCATGGTGGTCTTGCCCGCGCCATTTGGCCCAATAACACATCTAAGCTCTCCTTCCGCAACGTAAAAATCGAGGTCATTGATGGCCTTAAATCCATCAAAGCTAACAGACACTGAATCCATGTAGAGTAAGGTTTCGTTACTCATACCGTCACCCTATTGCGCTTGAAACCCGCAACACCATATGGCAAATACAAAGTAGACAACACAAACAAGGCGCCCAAAGCAAAGATCCAATACTCCGGAAACACGGCAGTAAACCATGACTTACTAAAACTGATTAACAAAGCACCGACCACCGCACCATATAAAGTAGCCCGACCACCTATAGCCACCCAAATCACAATTTCTATGGAATTCAGTGGTGAGAATTCTCCAGGATTAATAATCCCCACTTGCGGCACATACAAGGCTCCAGCTACGCCAGCAATCATTGCAGACACAACTAATACGAACAATTGATAAGACTCTACGCGATAACCTAAAAAACGAGCGCGGTTTTCTTCATCTCTTATCGCCACAACAACACGCCCGGCACGAGATTTCACGATCGCTCGGCAAAGTAGATAACTGGCAATCACTGCCAATGAAGAGGCGATAAATAACCCTACTCTTGTGCCTTGGGCGTTGATTGAAAAACCTAGAATATCTTTAAAGTCGGTAAGCCCGTTGTTACCTCCAAAACCAAATTCATTACGGAAGAACGTAAGCATTAACGCGTATGTCATGGCTTGCGAAATGATCGACAAATACACACCGTTTACACGACTGCGAAAGGCAAACCAGCCAAATAAAAAAGCCAATAACCCTGGCACCAGAAATATGGCGATCAACGCTACAGGAAAATGATCAAACCCCCACCAAAACCACGGTAGCTCCTGCCAATCTAAAAACACCATGAAGTCAGGCAATTCAGCATTTCCGTAAACACCTCTATCACCCACTTGCCGCATTAGATACATGCCCATGGCATAGCCACCCAGCCCAAAAAATGCACCATGGCCAAGCGTTAGAAACCCCATATATCCCCAAACCAAATCAACTGACATCGCCAGCAAGGCATAGCAAAGATATTTACCGAAGAGATTTAGTTGGTAAGTGCTGACATGCAATGGGTGTAGCTCGGGCAAGGTAAGATTTAATAATGGTAAAACTATTGTTGCCGCCAGCAGTATTGACAGCACCACCTGCCCACCTCGATCACCACGCAGTAAAGACATCATTTTAATCCCCTGCGGCACGCCCGCGCTGAGGAAACAACCCGCGCGGATATCGTTGAATAAAAAATATAATGAATACAAGCACAGCGATTTTTGCTAATACTGCACCAACCCATGGCTCTAACAATTTATTAGCAACACCAAGAGATAAACCCGCCAAAAGTGTTCCCCACAGATTACCAACACCTCCGAACACCACAACCATAAACGAGTCAACGATATAACTTTGCCCCATATTAGGGCCTACGTTAGTTAGCTGACTTAAAGCAACGCCTGCAACACCGGCTATCCCCGCCCCTAGCCCAAACGTCATAGAATCAATTCTCGATGACTTTGCACCCATGGCTCTAGCCATTTGCCTATTTTGAGACACTGCACGAACCTTTAAGCCAAAGAAGGTTTTCCTTAACAGCCAAGTAAGCGCAACAAATACAAAGATACAAAATAAGAAGATAACCATTCTATTCACCGCGATCGATAAAGCCGGGTCAATCATCCATTGCCCTGACAACCACGCGGGGTTTGACACCGGCACGTTTTGCGATGAGATACCGGTACGAACCGCTTGTTGAAGAATCAAACTAATGCCGAAAGTAGCGAGTAGGGTTTCTAGTGGGCGTCCGTACAAGTGCCGAATAACCAAATACTCGATTAAGACACCAACCATAAACGTCACGGCAAACGCAAAAGGTAAAGCAACGATAAGAGAATATTCGATAATTCCGGGAAAGGCTTGTTGGATAAACCAAGTAGAGTAAGCGCCAAGCATAATCATTTCACCATGCGCCATATTGATTACGCCCATCACACCAAAGGTAATCGCAAGGCCAATTGCCGCCATCGCCAATACCGACCCTAGGCTTAAACCAAAAAACAGTGTTTCAATCTTCTCAAAAAGGGAAATCCGTTGAAGTATTTTATCTAGCGCCGTACTGGCCTTTTCGGCCAACACAGTATCGTCTTCGCTTAAAGCCAGCACTTGCAGTCGCTGCACAACATCATCTCGTGTATTTAGCCCAATTGATTCAATGGCATCCTGTTTCTCTTCGCTGCTGCCATGATCTAAAGCATGGATTTGATTCGCCAAAGCTAGAAGCGACTTTACTTTATCGTCTGATTCAATTTCCAGTTGTTGATTTATGGCAGCTATTTCTGGCTCACCCAGTGATTGCATCATTTGCTCAATAGCTGCCAAGCGTGCCTGTGGGTCAGGGTCTTGTATCGACATCGCGGATATCGCTCCGCGTAGCTTTGCTCGTAGTGAGTTGTTGATCTTAATCTTACTAACCTCTCGCTTTCCGACTTCTCCGAGGCTTGAGCCGTCAGCTGCGGAAATGAGCAAGAAATTCGATCCCGATTTTTCTACCAACACCATCTTTTGATCAGATTTGCGCTGATACAAACGTCCGTTTAATAACGATTCGAGCCAAACTCGTTTCTGGCTTGCATCAGATGCTGCGATTTCGTCAATCGCGCTTGGCAGGGTTTTCCTGTCTTTAAGTTGCGCTGCTAGTGTATCAATGAGTTGATTGGCTTGGCTTTGATCAGCTGAAGCCGAATGGCCAACACCCACGATCAGAACCATTCCAACCAATATCAGTTGCTTTAAGATTTTTATAGGCATGTTGGTACTGAGAGGAGGACTATTGGATTTGCGGTAAGGCGGCAGCCAATTGGCCACCACCCGTTTTAGGACTTACTTAAAGGTAAAAGGGCTAGTTAACTTCCACCAGCACACTTTTCTTCAACCATATTGTAGCTACCGCAAGAAACAGGATCGGTCCAGTCAGACATAAGATCCTTTGACCCTGGAAGGAAATCAGACCAAGCATCACCCGGCACTAAATCGCTAGTCTCCCACACAACATCAAACTGGCCATCGTCTTGAATCTCACCAATTAACACAGGCTTACTAATGTGGTGGTTTGGCAGCATGGTAGATACACCTCCCGTAAGATTCGGAACCGTCACACCAATAATCGCATCCTGTACAGCGCTCGAATCTGTGGAACCAGCCTTCTCTACTGCTTTTACCCACATATTAAATCCAATATAGTGAGCTT
>CALGND010000055.1 GCA_937958675.1 uncultured Granulosicoccaceae bacterium | reverse complement strand
TGATATCACCAGACAGGCCCAAAGGGACGATGGCGATCCCACCCGGAACTGGTGAATGTTTGAACAGCTCGATATTGGCTGATGCTTGTGTGCTGATCAAAAGCCAGCCAAAAAGGAGACTAACAAGAGAGAGCAATCGACGTTTAGTCATGTTTAAAGTTTTCCACATAAAGTACCGTTGCGCTGGCTACGGCCCAGGGCATCACGATTAAATTAACCACCGGTATGGCGCTTAGCAATGCCACAACGCAGCCAAAGCCCATGGCACTGCTGCGCTTTTTTTTGAGCGCCTTTTTGACACTGCCAAAACGTAGCCCATGATTGCCCATCGGGTAGTCAATATATTCCAGCGCAAACATCCATGCGCCGAACAGGAATAACAATAGTGGCGCTAGTATATTTACAACGGGAATGAAATGCATGATTCCAATTGGAATCATCCACAGGATCAGATAGAAAAATTTGGCCATTTCGGAGGCTAAGGTCTGTGGAATACTTTTGATCAAAAATGCTACAGACCCATCTACCGTAGAGGGCATGCCAGAGAGCTTGGCTTCAACTTTCTCGGCCAACAGGCTGTTAAAAGGTGCTCCAATAAAATTAGCCACTAGGGTAAAGCTAAACAGCAAAATCACAATCAGGACCGCGCCTGCTAGAAATTTGAACAAGCTCTGGAGTGCTCCTATGAGCCATACATCACTAAAACGATCAAAAAATGACAGGCTCGACATCCAGTGAGTAAAGGTGCCAAATAGTAGCCACCCTAGGCCTGCAAAAACCAGTACATTGATGAGTAAGGGTAGGCATACGTAGCGTCGTAATCCCGGCGACCAGATCAATCGCCAACCGCTCTTTAACGACTGCGTTGCTTGAATAAATTGCTTAGTTTGCATTGTGCAAGAATAAACGGAATACGAAGTCTGGTGTCAGCCGAAAAACCCAGTACAATACAATCCGTTATCGGTAACCAGTCCAACGCTGTACTCAATGCGCCTGACTAAAATTAAGCTTGCGGGTTTTAAATCGTTTGTTGACCCGACGGAAATTAAGTTGCCGACCTCCCTTGTGGGTATCGTTGGCCCCAATGGCTGTGGCAAGTCCAACACCATCGACGCTGTTCGCTGGGTTATGGGCGAGTCGTCTGCTAAGCACCTTCGTGGTGACAGCATGGATGACGTCATCTTCACCGGTTCGTCGCAGCGTAAGCCAGTTGGCCAAGCATCGGTCGAGCTCGTATTTGACAATGCCGATGGGTCTCTAGGCGGCGAATACGCCACCTACGCTGAAATCTCGATCAAACGCGAAGTCACCCGCGATGGTCAATCCAAGTACCTGCTAAATAACACGCGCTGTCGGCGTCGCGATATTCGCGATATTTTCCTCGGTACAGGCCTAGGGCCGCGTAGCTACGCGATTATCGAGCAGGGCATGATCTCCCGTCTAATCGATGCCAAGCCTGAAGAACTGCGCGTATACCTAGAAGAGGCTGCCGGCATCTCTAAATACAAAGAGCGCCGCAAGGAAACCGAAAATCGCATTCGTCACACCCGTGACAACTTGGATCGCCTTGATGATCTGCGTGAAGAGGTCGACAAGCAACTCTCTCATTTGGAACGTCAGGCGAAAACAGCGGAACGTTACCAAGCATTCAAAATTGAAGAACGCCAAAAGCGTGGCGAGTTGCTAGGTTTGCGTCGTAAGTCGTATCTAGCGAGTAAGGATGAACAGGCCGCTGGTATCGCCGCCCGCGAGGCAGAGCTCGAAGGCATCATGGCCGAAGTACGCTCTGCCGAAGCCGCTATCGAGCAGGCTCGTTTGCAGCAAACCGAAACCTCGGATAATTTTAATCAGGTACAAGCTAATTTCTATTCGGTGGGTGCTGATGTTTCACGCATCGAACAACAAATTGAACACGCGCGTGAATCGCACCGCCAACAAAGCCAAGAGTTTTCTGAAGTCGAGCGCTCATTGCAAGAAGCACGTGATCACCAACTTGAAGATACCAAGCGAATCTCTGAAATCGTTACGGCACTAGAAACCGATCAACCGTCGTTTGAGCAATTAAAAGATAGCCAAAACCATTCAGCCGAATTACACCTGCAAGCCGAACGAGAATTACAGCAGTGGCAGGTGCGGCAAGATGCATTCAATCAACGTAATGCTGAATCAATGCGTACTGCTCAAGTTGAACGTTCGCGTATCGATCAACTCGAGCGTAGCATCGCTAATGCAGATGCTCGCCTTGAGCGTTTGCAGAGCGAGCGCACCGGTATTGATATCGCGCCTTTAACGAATCTAATAGAACAAGCTATCATCGACGAAGTCGCGGCAGCTGCGGAAGAGACACGCTGGCAGGAATCGCTTGATTCTGGTGTTGAGAAACAGCAGCAATTGCGTGAATCGCTGTCTGCAAGCAGTGACTCACTTAATACTTTGCGCTCTCAATCGCAAACCTTAATCGGGCGTTTAGCCTCGCTTGAAGCCTTGCAGCAAGCGGCGCTACAACCTGATAGTAACGCGGCTGATGCTTGGTTAAGCATGAATCAGCTTGATGATAATCCGCGCTTGGCGCAATCAATTACTGCAGCCCCTGGATGGGAGAAAGCCGTTGAGTTGGTCTTAGGCCCCCATCTCGAAGCGGTATGTGTAGAGGGTGCCGATGCAATAAAACGTTGCCTCAAAGATGTACCGGCAGCACAATTAACATTACTTGAATCTGGTGCGGCTGATGCAAACATCGACCCAAGCAGTTTGCGTAGCAAGGTCACAGGCGATGTCCCGCTTAATGATTTGATGGTCGGCGTATATGCTGCTGCTGATCTGTCTGAAGCACTATCAATTCGTAAAAAATTGGGTGATGGCGAAAGCGTTATTACTCGTGATGGTATGTGGTTAGGGCAAAGCTGGTTACGGGTTGCGCGAGCGGATGCACAGGATAGCGTGTTATTACGCGAAACCGAAATCAACAAGCTGCGCGATGAGCTAAAAACGCTTGAACAAAAAATTGCTGAGACGGAAGCCGCTCAGGAAGAACTGGAAACCCAGCAACAAGAACACGAAGCGCGTCGCGAAACGACTCAACATAGTTTTAATGCATCGGTTCGATTAACGGCTGATTTAAAATCGACATTGCTTGGCCATCGTCAGCAATTAGAGCAACAGACTAAGCGTAAAAATCAACTCTCTGAAGAAGTCGCTGAAACAACGCAGCTTAAAGAGCAAGATGAAGAGCAACGCGCTCAAGCTGAAAAAAATCGTGCAGCTGCTATCGCTAAGCTAGATGAGCTAAAGAGTGAAGAGAATGCGCTTGTAGCAGAGCAAGAGACCTTGCAATCAGCCGTAGCAGAGGCGCGTTCGCGGGCTGAAGCTGATCGTGATGCTGGTCAAGAGTTGGCGATACGCGTCGAATCGATGCGCACTGCGAAAGAAGCCACCGAGCAAAACCTAACTCGTATGCAAAGCCGCATCACCCAGTTAGAAGAGCGTCACGCTGTGTTAAGCGAGCTTCTGGCCAGCGATGATGAAGATCCTACAAGTGCATTGGATGAAAAACTTAAAGGCTTGCTATCAGGCAAGCTTGCTGCCGAAGCTGCATTGACAACATCACGCACACAACTTGATGAGGTTGAAAGCAGACTACGCGAACACGAGCAAGCACGGGTTCGGCACGACAGTCGCTCGCAACAAGTTCGTGAGACCTTACAAAACGAACGTATGGAAAGCCAAGAAGCCTTAGTGCGGTTAAAAACGATTGATGAGCAACTCGCTGAGCACGACTACAACATTGAAACCTTAATGAACGAAGTGCCAGAAGGGGCTGATATCGATGAATGGGCTGCGGATCTTGAAAAGCTTGAGCAACGTATCCAGCGCTTGGGTAACATCAACCTTGCTGCAATCGATGAGCTGGCTGAGCAATCGACGCGCAAAGAATACCTAGATACACAATACAACGACGTAACTGAAGCACTGGCTACGCTTGAGCAAGCTATTGCAAAAATTGATCGCGAAACACGTGCTCGCTTCAAAGAAACCTTTGACCTGGTTAGCGCCAAAGTGTCTGATTTCTTTCCAAGGTTGTTTGGTGGCGGTAGCGCAAAGCTTGAGATGACGGGCGACGATTTACTCAGTACGGGTGTCAGCGTGGTTGCACAACCACCTGGTAAAAGAGTGAACAATATTCAATTATTATCAGGTGGTGAAAAAGCGCTCACTGCGGTGGCGATGGTGTTTGCCTTTTTCGAACTCAACCCTTCTCCGTTCTGTATGCTCGACGAAGTAGACGCACCGTTAGATGACGCTAACGTAGGCAGGTTCTGCGAGCTAGTCAAGGAAATGTCTGAGCGTGTACAATTTATCTTTATCACACACAACAAGGTGACCATGGAAATGGCTAATCAGCTAATGGGCGTCACCATGAATGAGCCGGGCGTTTCACGGTTAGTAGCAGTCGACGTGCAGGAAGCCGTTGAATTAGTGGGTGAATAACACTTGCATCACTTAACACAGGCGGTAATTTGATGGAAAATCTACGCTGGATTTTAATCTTGGCTGGAGTCGGTATATTGGTACTCCTATATTTTTCGGGCAGACCAAAACGTTCCAACTCACAACGTGAGACATTAAATAAATCTCGCTCTATGTCAGAAGACGACATGCTGAGTGGCGACCCGCTAATGGGTGGCGACATGGGCGAAGAAGCGCAACGCTCATCTAGAGTCGTTAGCCATGGCGGTCAGCAAGTCGGCCAACATAGCGGTCAATATGACAGTGTTGAAGATAGCTTCAATGACTTTGATGCAACCGATCTAGACGATTTTGCTCGCCCAGCTGGTGAGCCGAAGGAGCCGGCTGGAAAGCTTGCTGGATTAAGCAGCATCTCGTCAAAAATCGATGCCTTCAGCGAAAAATTGTCGCCAAAAAGGCGTGCACGAGTTGCCGCATCTGAGACCAAGGCCAGTAGTGCTGCAAAGAAAGAAGCTTACGCTAGCAAGATAGTCACTCTGCATGTTATGGCGCCGCGAGGGCAATTATTTGATGGCGAGCAGTTGCTCGGCTTATTTGAGCAGCGCGGCTACCACTATGGGGATATGAGTATCTTCCATTCGATGCACCACGATAAAGCAGTATTTTCAATTGCCAAGGCAATAAAGCCGGGAACATTTGATATTGATCAAATCAGTAGTTTTGATACCCCGGGTATCTCTCTCATACTGCAATTACCTGGGCCAGTGGCTGCTGATGTTGCAGTCGAAGTGCTAATCAGTGAAGCATTTGATATGGCCAATACCTTGGGTGGTACTGTGCTTGATGCTGATCGCAGCACCTTAAGCAAGCAAACAGTGCAACACATGCGTGAAGGCGTTTACGAGTACATGCATCGTCAAAAGTATTTCTCCGAGGTTGCGTCCTAGCTTGCGCCTTATCAGCCGGCATTAGTGAGCGATGCAATAAGCGGTGGTTGACAAAAAAACCAAGCAACGTGCAGCCAAGCTGCACGAGCAACTTCATGCACATAGCCATCGGTACTACGTGCTTGACGATCCCACTATTAGCGATGCAGAATTCGATCTGCTGTTTCGAGAGTTACAACAGATAGAGGCCGATTATCCTGAGCTTCTAAGCGAAGATTCTCCCACCCAGCGCGTTGGCTCCACCCCATTATCTCAATTCGAGCAAGTTAAGCATCGTGTGCCGATGCTCTCCCTCAATAATGCGTTTTCATTGGAGGAGCTTGAAGATTTTGATCGCCGTGTTAAATCGCGCCTTGAAGCTGACGACGATACCGATATTGCGTACGTTGCAGAGCCTAAACTCGATGGCTTGGCCGTGAGTCTACGCTATGAAAATGGCGTACTAGTGCAAGGCGCTACGCGCGGTGATGGCAGTACAGGTGAAAATGTCACCGAGAATGTTCGAACCATCGCTATGCTGCCACTAAAGCTTCAGGGTAAAAAAATCCCCGCAGTGCTTGAAGTGCGTGGTGAAGTGTTTATGGATCAAAAAGCGTTCGAGGGTATCAATGCAGAAGCGCTGGCCAATGAACAAAAGCCCTATGTAAACCCGCGCAATGCAGCAGCCGGTAGTTTGCGCCAATTGGATTCGCGTAAAACGGCAAAGCGAAACCTATCTATTTACATTTATTCAATGGGTGAAGTCGAAGGTGCTGAGTTACCTGATGGGCAAGTCGCTGCACTCGAATGGTTAGGTGCGCTGGGTTTCCCGATTAATCCCGAAGTGGCACTTTGCACGGGCCCGCAAGCATGTTTCGACTATTACGAGGCTATGAACAAAAAGCGTTCAAGCTTGGGTTATGACATTGACGGTGTCGTGTTTAAAGTTGATTCCAGCAAGCAACAGCAAGAGCTTGGTTTTGTTTCTCGTGCACCGCGATGGGCGATAGCGCAGAAGTTTCCTGCCGAAGAGGCCATCACAGTTTTAGAGAGTGTTGAGTTTCAAGTAGGGCGTACAGGTGCGCTTACGCCAGTGGCTCGCTTGGAGCCGGTTTTCGTGGGTGGAGTGACCGTTAGCAATGCCACCTTGCACAACATCGATGAAGTTGAACGAAAAGATGTGCGGGTAGGTGACACCGTCGTGGTGCGTCGGGCCGGAGATGTTATTCCTGAGGTGGCGCGTGTTGTATTGGATAAACGCAAAAAAGGCGCACGTAAACTAAAGTTACCGACCAAATGCCCCGTATGTTCGTCTCCGGTTGATCGCCCTGAAGGTGACGCCGTTGCCCGGTGCACCAATGGAATGCAATGTGACGCGCAACGTCAGGAAGGCATCAAACATTTTGCCTCGCGTAAAGCCATGGATATCGATGGCCTTGGCGATAAACTAGTGGAGCAGTTATGCGAAGCAGGTTTGATACACACTGTAGATGACATCTTTACCCTTAGTGGCGAAGATGTAGCAGGCTTACCACGTATGGCAGAAAAATCTGCCACCAATCTCATTACCTCAATAAAGAAAGCGAGTGAGACGACACTTGGGCGTTTTATCTTTGCATTAGGGATTCGTGAAGTGGGGGAGACAAGTGCAGCTTCTTTAGCTAATCATTTCGGTTCTCTCGATGCTTTGATGGAAGCCAGCGTAGAGGACCTTTCAAAGGTGGACGATATAGGGCCAGTTGCCTCCAACAGTATGGTTGCGTTTTTTGCAAACAAAGCCAATCGAGAGGTGGTTGAAAACCTGGTTAAAAACGGCGTGCATTTTCCTATCATTGAAACCAATGAAGTTGAACAAACAGAAGCGGGTAATACCTACGTACTAACGGGCAGCATGGAGCACCTCACGCGCGACCAGGCTAAACAACTGCTGGTGCAGATGGGTGCAAAGGTGAGTGGCAGTGTGTCGAAAAAAACGACGGCTGTTTATGCCGGTGCATCCCCGGGTTCGAAAGTCACTAAAGCCGAATCGCTTGGTGTGCCGGTGCATGATGAGGCGGCGTTGATGGCGCTGCTTAAGGATTTGTTGTAGCCGCCACAGCGCGCCCGCGTCATCCCCGCGTAGCCTTGTCATTCCCGCGTAGGCGGGAATCCATCTGTACTCGTGCATCGATTCTCGCCCACGCAGGGACGACACACTATTCGAGGGGAGCGCTAAAGGTGGCCAGTATTTAACCAAAGCCACGCGCGTTAAGCAAAGCCTGCCTGTGTTATCATTTCGCCTACTCAATGACGTCTGACTGCGCCTCTTAAAAGCCTTCACCAACGTGTCCAACAACTTAAAAAAGATAGCAATTAATGGTGTCGCTGGCCGAATGGGCAGGCAGCTTTTGCAAGGTGTTTCCGAACACCCCGACGCGCAAATTTCAGCCGCTATTGACCGTCCTGATACTCCTGCTATCGGTGTTGATGCACAGGTTCTGTGTAGCGAACTACCCACGGGTGTAACGGTGGTTGATTCAGTGCAAACTGTGATCGGCGGCTTCGATTCCATTATCGATTTTTCTGCGCCTAGCGCTTCAATTGAATTGCTCAATACTTTAAAAGGTAGTGGCGCAAGCGTTGTTATCGGTACTACTGGTTTTAATGCCGAACAGCTTGCACAAATTGATCAAGCATCAAATGACCTTCCTATTGTCTTTGCACCTAACTACAGCATTGGTGTAACGCTAACTCTATCGTTGCTGGCTCAAGCAGCCTCCGCATTGGGTGACGACTACGATGTTGAAGTAATCGAAGCACACCACCATCACAAAGTTGATGCGCCTTCGGGTACTGCCTTGAAAATGGGAGAAGTCGTTGCTGATGCTTTAAGTCGTAAGCTAGATGATTGCGCAGTGTATGCACGCGAAGGCATTACTGGTGCCCGTGACCCTAAAGAAATAGGCTTTGCCACAGTACGTGCAGGCGACATCATCGGTGAGCACACGGTTTTGTTTGCAGGCAACGGCGAGCGAATCGAAATCACTCATAAGGCGAATGATCGTGCCACTTTTGCACGTGGTGCAGTGCGAGCTGCACTTTGGCTAACTGAGCAGCCACCAGGTTTGTACGATATGACACACGTGTTGGGCTTAAAGCCTGCGGGAGTAAAATCATGACAACGGCTATCGTGTTTCCAGGCCAAGGTTCACAGCGCACTGGGATGCTTGCACAGCTTGCCGCAGAGCACTCTGTTATCAACGCTACTTTTACAGAAGCGGCTGATGTATTAGGTGTCGACTATTGGGCGATGTCGCAAGCCGGTCCTGATGACATTCTGTCGGACACCCGTAACACGCAACCGCTTATGTTTATCAGTGATATTGCTATCTGGCGTTTGCTAACTGAGCAAGGCATGCCAGCACCTAGCGCAATTGCCGGGCACAGTTTAGGTGAGTTCGCAGCGATGGTTGCCGCTTCTGCATTGACATTTGAAGAAGGCCTAAAGCTTGTGGCCAAGCGTTCTGAACTAATGGCTGCAGCTGTGCCAGAAGGTGAAGGTGGGATGGCTGCATTAATTGGCATGGATGACGATGCTGTTGTTGCCTTGTGTGAGAAACTTACTGGTGAACGTGTTATTGAAGCCGTTAACTTCAATGCCCCGGGGCAAGTAGCGGTGTCAGGGCACTTGGACGCCCTGCAAAAACTTACCGACGTTGCGAAGGAGCATGGTGCACGCAAGGCGATGATGTTACCGGTCAGTGTGCCCAACCATAGTTCGCTTATGCGTTCTGCAGGTGAGAGCTTATGCGAAGCGATGAGCACAGTTAACTGGCAAACGCCGGCGATACCCTTATTGCAAAACGCTACAGCGAGTGTTGCTGCTAGCCAAGATGTATTTCTTGCGACATTGCGCGAGCATGTATATCAGCCAGTGCGATGGACCAACACCATTCAGAACTTACGCGATCATCACAAGGTGACACGCATAATCGAATGTGGCCCTGGCAAAGTCTTAACTGGCCTGGGCAAACGCATCGACAAAAAGTTGCCAACGCTAGCATCTGAAACACCAGAGTTACTTGCTGCGATATTTGACAATCAAGCAGAGCCTGCTTAAGCCAAGGAGTTTTTTAATGAGCAATCAAATAGCATTGGTCACTGGCGCAAGTCGCGGCATTGGTAAAGCCATCGCTGACAAAATGGCTGCATCAGGGATTACCGTTGTCGGTACCGCCACTAGCGATGAAGGTGCTTTGGCTATAAGCGAGCGCTTTAAAGCTGCAGGAGTGGCAGGCTGTGGTATGAAGCTTAATGTCACTGATGGCGATGCATGCGAGCAAACTATTGCTGCCATTACCGAACAATACGGTGCTGTTACTATTTTGGTTAATAACGCTGGTATCACTCGCGATAACCTATTTATGCGAATGAAAGATGACGAATGGAATGATGTCATTTCCACTAACCTTAACAGCGTGTTTCGTCTAACCAAGTTGGTGATAAAGCCAATGGTAAAGGCACGTGCCGGACGAATTATTAACATTGCATCTGTAGTGGGTTTAACGGGCAACGCCGGGCAAGCCAATTATGCTGCTGCAAAGTCTGGGTTAATCGGGTTTGGAAAATCATTAGCTCGTGAAATTGGTTCTCGTGGTATCACGGTCAATACAGTGGCGCCGGGCTTTATTGAGTCGGATATGACCAAATCGTTGCCTGAAGAGCAGCAAACTAAGCTAAAAGCAGAAATTGCATTGGGGAGATTAGGCACACCGGATGATATTGCTCATGCTTGTGTATTTTTAGCCTCACCGGAGGCTGGCTATATCACGGGTCATACGTTGAGTATTAACGGCGGAATGCATATGCAATAGTGCATTTTTTGTACAGCACAGTAATTTGACGGCAAGTAATCGGAAAAAGTCGTCGTAAAACCCACCAAAGCCGGTTGAAAATGCGAAAATGCACTATAAATTCTTCAACATAGCAGTGATCGCGAGTAATGATCACAAATAGCCATTAAGTAGCTATCATTATTGGATAGCTACTAGATAGCGGTTATATGAACAACCATTTTGTATGATTTTGGCCCGATTCGGATCCTAATTTTTAGGCGCTGGTAAGACGGTTTAACAACAATAGCGGCGCAAACGGTGTCGCTAGTTTTCGGAGGTTTACCCCAAAATGAGCAGTATCGACGAGCGCGTTAAAAAGATTGTCGTTGAACAGTTAGGCGTTAAGGAAGAAGAAGTAACAACCACGGCATCTTTTGTAGAAGATCTCGGAGCAGATTCACTCGACACAGTAGAGCTAGTAATGGCTTTGGAAGAAGAGTTCGAATGCGAAATTCCTGACGAGGAAGCAGAAAAAATCACCACTGTTCAGCAGGCGGTTGATTACGTAAACGCGAACATTGGTTAGTAACGCACTTGTTGGCAAAATGTGTGAGTTGTGCCAACGTGGTCGTTATCAACACATCGGTGACTGCGCCGTGGATAGTTGTATGCAGCTATCCACGGTCGTTAAAACAAAATCTAACTTGGCGAGTGGCCGGGTTAGCAAACTGACGGGCAACCTAGGGATAACCTAATCATGGCACGTCAAATGGTACGCCGACGAGTAGTAGTAACTGGGCTCGGCTTAGTGACACCAGTAGGCAACGATGTTGCCAGTAGCTGGAAAAATATCCTTGCGGGTGTATCCGGTGCTAGCACTATCGATTTTTTCGATACCAGTGCATTCAATACTCAGTTTAGCGCATCAGTCAAAGACTTCGATGTCGAAACCTACCTTAGTAAAAAAGAAGCTCGGAAGATGGACACTTTCGTTCATTTCGGTGTCGCAGCAGGTATGCAGGCCATAGTTGATGCGGGCTTAGAAAATGCCGAAGGGCTGGATCTTGATCGAGTAGGGGTTGCCATTGGTTCAGGTATTGGCGGGTTGCCTAATATCGAAACACAACACAAAAACATGCTTGATGGTGGCCCACGCAAGGTATCGCCATTTTTTGTACCTTCAACCATTATCAATATGATTAGCGGTAATTTGTCGATCAAATTTGGTTACAAAGGTCCTAACATTTGTATTACGACAGCTTGTACTACGGGCACACATAATCTGGGTGATGCGGCACGTATCATCGAATACGGTGATGCAGATGTCATGATTGCAGGTGGCGCCGAAATGGCAACATGCCCTCTAGGGTTGGCAGGCTTTGGTGCCGCACGAGCACTATCTACACGCAATGACAGCCCTGCAACTGCAAGCCGCCCATGGGATAAGGATCGCGACGGTTTTGTACTGGGTGATGGTGCAGGCGTTATGGTGCTAGAAGAATACGAACACGCCAAGGCGCGTGGTGCCACCATTTACTGCGATCTTGTTGGTTACGGCATGAGCGGCGATGCTCACCATATGACAATGCCGTCGGCTAACGGTGAAGGTGCTGCGCGTTGCATGATCGCTGCACTTAAAAATGCTGATCTTGCAGCCAGCGATGTGCAGTATGTCAATGCGCACGGCACTTCAACCCCTGCAGGCGATGGTGCAGAAACCGATGCCATAAAAGCGGTCTTTGGCAGTGATGCAGCATCGGTGTTAGTGAGTTCAACTAAAAGTATGACGGGCCATTTACTTGGTGCTGCTGGTGGGATTGAAGCCGTTTTCTCAGTATTGGCTTTGCGAGATCAAATTGCACCACCTACAATTAACCTCGACAACCCAAGCGAAGGTTGTGACCTTGATTACGTGCCTCACAAAGCACGCAAAGCGCAACTTAAGGCGACGATGACAAATTCGTTTGGTTTTGGCGGCACCAACGGTACACTGGTGTTTGCACTAGCATAGTCTCCAGAACAAACACGCAATAACAAACGTTGATCACGCCTTGTTATTGCCTGACAAGGTTATCAATCTGCATGTTTCGATTTCTGCTTTTATTGTTTGGTATCGCTGCCGTTGTTGCAGGCCTTGGCTATAAAGATTACCGCGATTATCTAGATAAGCCCCTATCGATTAGCGACGCACAATCGCATTTCACTATTGAGCGTGGCTGGTCAGCTAAGCGGGTATCCCAAGCGCTTGTTAAAGAGGGTATTATCGATAAACCCTATTGGTTTGATCTCTATGCTCGTTTAAGCAAAAAATCATCAGCGATTAAAACGGGCGAATTTGTATTGCAAGGTTCTCCAACGGTGCCGGAGCTCTTCGATACGTTTATAGAAGGACAAACAAAGCAGTACACCGTTAGCATCATAGAGGGCAGCACTTTTAAACAATTGCGCCAGAAACTTGCCCAAAGTAACGATTTGGTGCAAACACTTAATGACGCCTCTGATAAAGAAATTATGAGCGAGCTGGGCCAAGCTGATCTACACCCCGAAGGCGTATTCTTCTCTGATACCTACAGCTTCCCTAAAAACACAACCGATATAGAATATTTAAGGCGTGCGCATAAGCTGCTTAATAAAGTCCTCGAAGAGGAATGGCAGGATAGGCAGAGTGATTTACCGTTTGCCACTCCTTACGAAGCGTTGGTGTTAGCCTCCATCGTTGAGAAGGAAACCGCTGTAGCTGATGAGCGTCCAATCATTGCTGGTGTTTTCGTAACGCGGTTACGTGCAAAGATGCGTTTGCAAACCGACCCAACCGTGATTTACGGTATGGGCGATGCATATGATGGCAATATTCGTCGTTCTGATTTAACTACGGATACGCCGTACAATACATACACTCGAGGTGGCTTGCCGCCTACACCCATTTCGATGGTTGGTCGTGAAGCGATCCATGCGGTTATGCATCCAGCAACCACATCGGCTGTGTATTTTGTTGCCCGTGGTGATGGCACACACCAATTCTCCGACACGCTTGACCAGCACAATGCTGCCGTGCGTAAGTATCAACTGAAGAAATAGTACCTCCTATGCCACGCGGTCAATTTATCTCTCTCGAAGGCCTGGAAGGCGTTGGTAAAACCACCAACCGCTTATATATTGAATCACTACTAGTACAGGCCAGCATCGAGGTAGTGGTCAGTCGCGAACCCGGTGGCACCGATTTAGGCGAATCCTTACGTGAATTGTTGTTGCATGGCCGTGCAGGGATGTTGGCACAAACTGAGCTGCTATTAATGGCTGCATCACGCAGTGAGCATATCGATAAAGTGATCGAGCCTGCTTTAAGCCAAGGTCGTTGGGTTTTATCTGATCGCTTTACCGATGCAAGCTTTGCCTACCAAGGTGGTGGTAGAGAGCTCGGTGCAAACGTGGTTGCGCAACTGCATTCACTGATTAAAGCAGATCTGCAGCCAGACCTAACGCTATTGCTCGATATGCCGATTGAAGCTGGTATGGCACGCGCTGCGAGTCGTGGCAAACTAGATCGGATTGAGAGTGAAGAGTTGGCTTTTTTTGAACGAGCGCGCACGGCCTATTTACAGCGAGCGGCGGATGATCCGCGCCGGGTCAAAGTTATTGATGCGGGTCAGACGCTTGAACAAGTACAACAAGCAGTAAGTGAAGCACTGCAACCACTATTGGCAAAAGCCTGATCAACACTTTGATATCCAATCCCTCTCAAGCTGCCTGTCCTCCTTGGTTAACTGACTACTGGCTGCAGCTGTTATACCGGCACGAACAAAAACAGATGCCACACGCCTTGTTGTTAGCTGGTGTACAAGGTATGGGAAAGCGCGAATTTGCGTTGTTTGCTGCTGCGGCATTGTTGTGTGAACAACCCTCTATTAAAGGTGCTTGTGGTAATTGCGGCGCTTGCAATCAACTCGCTGCAGATGCTCATGCAGATTATCGTTACATTGCAACAGAAGAAGGCAGTGAAGTCATCAAAGTTGATGCTATACGTCAGCTGGTTGATTGGCTTCATCTCACGGCAAATGGTAAAAGCTACCGAGTAGCCATAATTAACGATGCCGATGCCATGAATCGCAATTCGGCAAATGGATTGTTAAAAACTCTAGAAGAGCCTGGCGATGGCACGATACTGATATTGGTTTCAAACAAGCCAGGCTCCTTACCTGCAACAATACGGAGCCGTTGCCAAAAAATAAATATAACTAACCAGGACGCAGCCGCTGCAATAAGCTGGTTAGAAGGGCAAGGTATTGCCGACGGAGCTTCGGCCTTGCATGCCGCTGGCGGTGCACCATACCGTGTAATTTGGCAACAAGAAGGCGAATGGAGTGAAGAGCAACGGCTACTCACTAAAGCCTGGGTGGATTTAATCTGCCATCGTGCGAGTGTCGGTAAGATTGTTGATTCACTCAAGGATTATCCAACTTCTCGGTGTCTGGCGCAGTTCAGTCAATTAACTGCGATGACAACTGCGCAACAACAAGGTCGTCAATCTGGCGCGGATCCTGCGACGGTAGAGGCCGTATCGGCGACGGTTGACTGCCTGCAAAGTGAGCAATGGTTCACAATTTACGATCGATTGCAGCAACTTACGCGCTCAGACAGTGCTAGTTTTAAAACTCAGGCTGTGCTTGAGGGACTTTTTGCCGATATCCGTTTGATGATTCAAGGCTGAAGGTAACGGCATGACCACTGAAAATCGTAAAGGCATTATAGCTTTCTCTATCACTGACCGCGGCGCGCTCTATTCGGCATATATGTCGTTTACGCAGAACGGCGGTGTATTCGTACCCACTTCTCGTCAGTATGAACTAGGCGATGACGTATTTATGCTGCTTAAAGTGATGGATGATACATCGCCAGCTGCAGTTAATGGCAAGGTTGTTTGGGTAACCCCACCCGGATCGCAGGGCAACAAGACGCCTGGCGTCGGAATTGCGTTTGACGAAGAAGACAATGGTGAGACTAGAAAGAACATCGAGCAGCACTTAGCTGGCGCGATTTCTGGCGAACGCCCAACTCATACTATGTAAGTGACAGTCTAAGTGATCTACGGTCACTTAGACTGTCATCCCCGCGCAGGCGGGGATCTACTCGCTCGATCCATATCTGTATTGTTGTGTCCTCTCAACAATAGTCTCTATGCTGCTCGCGTCTTAAGTGCGCAGCTGCCGTATCATCATTGTCTGTAAGGCGCTGCTGCGGTAGACTGCCACTATCCTAATCCTTCTCTATCTTGTATCAACGCTGCGGCATCTGTTAAGCCGGCCTATTAACAAGGCAAACACGTCGCTGCTGTAATTGTCTGAATGATGAATCAATCAACAAAGCCTAATCCGATATTGTCACCGATATTATCTAAGACAATGCGCATCAGTAAACGGGCGCGCAAAAATGCAAAGCGTATGTCGGAGCGTGTCTATGTTGCCCATAGCCCGATACATGGCAAAGGTTTGTTTGCAGCAACCAACATTGGCGAAGATATATCGATTGGTCGCCTTC
Source organism: uncultured Granulosicoccaceae bacterium (assembly GCA_937958675.1). Lineage (GTDB taxonomy): Bacteria > Pseudomonadota > Gammaproteobacteria > Granulosicoccales > Granulosicoccaceae > Granulosicoccus. Next base: position 7,602 of record CALGND010000055.1, on the reverse strand, counting down.
AGGGTATGCCGACTGAAGAAGAAGGAACCTATGTACTGTGGTTAAGCCGTAAGGTTGGATTAGAGCTTACCAATGAATTTCGTTTTATCAATCACAGTAGCGATCCAAACTGTGCGTTAACAGGTTTAGATGTTGTGACCTTACGAAATATTGCTCAGGACGAAGAGCTCACTCATGATTACGGCTGGGAGTAGGCCGTGCGCACGATCGTTGCGCTCATATGTTGTCGGCGTCTTGCTGCTAACGTTTCTTCTCGGCTGTGATCACAAAAGCGAACAAACCGTATTGTCAGGTGCAACGATGGGCACCACGTGGTCGGTAGTGTTGGCAAGCCCACCGGGTCCGATTACTTTGGACGCCTTGCAAAAAGCTATCGAGGCTGAGTTGGTTCGCATCAATCAATTGATGTCAACGTATCATCCCGATTCCGACCTCTCCAAATTTAATGCTAGTGAATCAACCGAGCTTGTATTGCTCAATGCAGAGATTCTTTTTGTACTCGATGCATCCATGAAAATAAGTGATGCAAGCGATGGTGCTTATGATGTGACCTTAGGCGCAGTGATCGATATTTGGGGCTTTGGGTCATCAGATCAACAAAGTGCAGCTCCAAGCAAACAACAACTCCAGAAAGCCTCGGAAGCCACTGGTTTTAATCGCCTAATCCGTGAAGGCGAAAAAATTGCTAAACCCAGCGCTATGATGCGTATTGATCTCTCCTCCCTAGCAAAGGGCTATGCTGTTGATCGTATCGGTTTTGTCGTTGAAAGGGCGGGGCTCAATGATTACCTGGCTGAGATCGGCGGAGAGATCAAAGCGCGTGGCAACCGCAATGGAAGCAAAGCATGGCGTGTGGGTATAGAAATGCCCAATGGTGAGATTGCACAAGGTCTTGCTATGACGAACCTTAGCGTTGCTAGTTCTGGTTCTTATCGAAACTATCGCGAGATTGACGGCAAGCGTGTGTCCCATCTGATAGATGGGCAAACGTATATGCCAATAAGCCACAACACAGTGGCGGTCACGGTACTTCATCACAACACTATGTCGGCGGATGCATGGGCAACCGCACTGATGGTGGTGCCACCAGAAAAGGCTCATACGCTAGTTGATGAATACGGGCTTGACGTGCAGCTAACGACTAAAACAGATGAAGGTTTCGATGTATGGCGAACGCAGGGTTTTACCAAGCTAGTAGTTGATAAACCTGATTTCGTTGGATATTAACAATTTATTTAGGAAAGACTATCATGGAATTATTAGTCGGATTGGGATTAGTTTCCCTGTCATTTGTGGGCGTATGGTGGCTCGGGCGAGGCATATACCGACGTTTGTTTTTTAAGAAAATAGTCGCGCGTTACACCCGCAATCAAGATTCTAAACCGGTTCAAGCAATGGTAGCGGCGCTGGAAGAAAATTCGCAAGCCGAATTTGTTGAGCTCGCTAATAAGGCAACAACTAACGACCTGCGAGAATTAAAAAATCGTGGCGATGTTGCTGATCACCCAGGTAGGGTTGCGGTGTTTCCTGGTTATGCCAAAAACAACCCAAGCGATGCTCGAGCACAATACCTCTATGGCAGCTATCTCGTGCGCAAGGCGTGGGCTGCTCGTGGCAGTGGGACAGCTGATACTGTTAGCGACTCTGATGCGGATAAATTTCGCGATTATTTAAGCGATGCGCAAGAGGCGTTGCAACGAGCCATCGAGCTCGACCCTGATATGTCTGATGCTTACGCGGAGATGCTCGTGGTTGTTAGAGGTGCCGGGTCCAAGGCGGAAGCGCGCAAACTATTTGATGAGGCGCGCACTCGATTTCCATCTGATATTCAATTACATCAAAACATGCTGTTGTTGCTCACTGAGCGATGGATGGGCTCAGATGATGAAGTGCTAGAATTTGCTCGAACACATGGTAATAGCGTTGCCGAATTAGCGTGTTTGATACCTTTTGCTCACCTGGAAGTTTGGCGTGGCAGCGATACTGATATTGGTACTTACTTTAAAGACAAAAAAATTCGTGCAGAAGTCAAGGAGGCATTTAAGCAATTTATTAGCTCATCTGACGATGGTCAACAAGTACAAGGTCGACTCGACGCGCTACAGTATTTTGCTTGTGCATTCGGAATGATGGGCGATAATAAAAATGGAAAAAAAGCGTTCAAAAAAATGAAAGGCCGGTATTCCAGTGCGGCATGGAATATGTGGGCGAATCCGGAAGTACTTTTTACCAAAGCCAAATTGGCGGCTACTTAGTCGTTATCTGTATCTTTACAGTTTAGCTTGTGGCTTATGTAAAGTGATGTAGTAAGCGTTGGCTTGTTGTTTGAGCATGTAGGGCTTATCTTCTATTTCAATGCTTGCAATCTTTCCATCATGCCGCAATTGTGCCAGCTGTGGTTCGACATCGCCTTCATAGTAATGAGGGCGGCAGCTAAACAAAAACGGGCAACCGGGTTTGAGTATGCGTAGCATTTCGCGTATAAACGTGCCTTCAAATCGTGCGGTGTACACCCCCACACTGATAATGGCATCATAAGTCGCATCTTTGATGTCAACCGCTTTGCTGTAGTCGGCGTATTCCAATCGAGTATAGGCATCGATCTGTTCAGCATGCTTTCGCATTTCGTCCGAAAAATCAGCGCCCACAATATTGTGATAACCCTGCTCGCCCAAAAGTTTGCCGACGATACCTGTGCCGCAACCAGCATCATAAATTAAGGCGTTGGTATCATGGAGTAATGGGATTAGCGCTTCGCTTGCTAACTGAGGCGCAACATAACCAAAATCGTCTAGGTCGCTTTCATACCGCTCAGCCCATTCGCTGTACAGGCTTACCACTTCGACTGGGTCGGTCGCCACAATCAGTTTGTTGATTAGCTTGTGGAGTCGATCATCATCCATGGTTTGTCCTGTTTGTGGGCATCGGCAACAGTTGTTATAGACAGGCTCGGGAATTAGGCTAATATAGCCCAGCAATTTACCAGGTGGCAAGCAGACAATGACAGGCGTACTTTGGGGGCTCTTGGGAGCGCTCTTGATTGGTGGTTCTGACTGCATAGCGCGGGTCACTGCCAAGCGTGTTTCGCTTGGTGTCTTGGTGCTGTGCGTTATGCTAGTGTCCTTCTCGTCACTTAATGTCTATGTCTTGGTGTTCGATAGCTGGCCTCAGTGGCATCTACGCGCATGGGTGTATTCAGGTTTCAGTGGCGCGCTAAACGTAGTAGTACTCACGCTGCTTTATGCAGCCTTGGCGCGTGGACCAGTTGCGGTAGCGTCCCCAGCAGCGTCGGTGTTTGTCGTATTGCTATTGGGCTTAAACGTAGTAGCCGGGGAGAGCTGGACTATATGGCAAGTCGTGGCAACGTTTATCGTGTTTGGTGGCGTCTTTATGCTATCGCGAAAATCGGCTGTTGATACAGACGCACAGTACGATGCAGCCTGGTTACGGCTAACAGTGATGTACGCCTTAGGGGCGGCATTTGCGGTAGCGGTACGCATGTTCTTGGCGCAAGAGGCGAGTGATTTGATCGATCCATTGTCCGCGCTTTATCTTAATCGCGGGTTTGCGCTGGTTGCGGTATGTGGTCTGATCCTATATCAGCTATTAAGAGGCTTGCAACTGAACTGGCCGAAAGGTGGGCGAATGATGTGGTTGGTTGCACTTCAATCAACGCTCGAGACTTTAGCCTTGGGCGCATTCTTAATTGGCTCTCAAGATGGGAACCGCATTGCTGCAACAATCGGTTTTGCAGGCTTCGCCGCGGCAACAACCCTTATTGCGCGTATATGGTTGGGCGAAAAAATAGGTGCGCAGCGTATTCTCTGGATTGGGGTAGTAGCAGTGGGTATCGTATTGGCCCTGCTCGGAACACCTCATTAAACCCACTACACTAGTGAGCATATCCATTAATATACAAGGGTCTACCAGTGCAACGTTTTTTTAAACTATTTATCGCGCTATGCTAATTCTGCAATGGAAAACTAGTTATCGTAATGTCAATTGAGTTAGATCATATTTTTATTCTTACGCAAGCGCCTGCCTCGCGTGCGGATCAACTTCTGCATTTAGGGCTGGCAGAAGGTGCGAGCAACCGGCATCAGGGTCAAGGTACGGCTAATCGTCGTTTCTTTTTAAATAACACATGCTTAGAGTTTTTATACGTGTGTGATGAGGAGGAAGCGCTTCGCGGTCCAGCGAAGGCGCTGAGGTTTCTAGAGCGGAGCAACACAGAAAATGCATCGCCATTTGGATTGATAATGAGAACAGAGCCGAGCGCAGCCGATGTACCATTTAAGGGTTGGAAGTATTGCCCCGATTACTTTACTAGCGATCAGTGTTTTCATGTGGGCAGTAATTCCGGCACGCTGGAAGAGCCGCTTTGTATTGTGATGCCTCTCAATCTTCCAAAGCGAGAGGATGCGCCTCCACCTGAAAACCCTGATTGGCTACTCACTGAATTGTGCATTAGCGTGCCTGGTGCTAAGCTATCTAATCCTTTGGCTGAAATAGCCAAGTGTCATAATATTACGGTAAAGCCTAAGCAGCCACATCGTATGGAGTTGACGTTTAATAACGGCGCTAAAAGCATGCGCAAAGATTTCACATCCGATATTCCGTTGGTCATAAATTGGTAAGAGCGCGTAGCATTTGATGCAAACCGATAACTTACCATTAGCCGTTAGTGTTATCGTTTTTACTGTTTTTGCACTGTCGTTGGGCGATGCGATAATCAAATTAACAAGTGGAAGCTTTGTACTTTGGCAAATATTTGTTCTGCGTTCCGTTATCGCGATACCGTGTCTTGTTGGCTACATGGCGTTAGTGTCTCGTGAGTCGCTACGTATCCCCAAGGCCGTAATCTGGACAACAGTTCGAAGCCTGCTGCTAGTAACGATGTGGTTAAGCTACTACATCGCACTGCCGCATATTCCTTTATCAGCTGCTGCGGCTGCATACTACACGCTACCCATTTTTATCACCTTGTTTTCAGCTGTATTGACGGGGGATTCCGTCAGTCGGTCCGGGTGGCTGGCGGTTGTACTTGGGTTTATGGGAGTGTTATTGATTCTGAAACCCAATGCCGAGGACTTTAACTGGTATGCGCTTCTGCCACTTATTTCGGCCGTGCTCTATGCCTTGGCCATGATATTAACCAGAACAAAATGCCGTGACGAGCCTCCGCTCGCATTGGCGCTTAGTTTGAATATCGCTTTTGTCGTTGTTGGAGGCTTAGCGTCTGCGTTCACACTTGGCTTCTCGGATGAATTACGGCAAGGGTTTGTTCTAGGCAGGTGGTCGCCAATGGATTTGTCACAATGGGTTTCGATGGCAGTACTTGCCATAGCGGTACTTATCGGCAGTGTAGGCACCGTTATCGCTTATCAAAACGCTCCATCATCTGTGGTAGGAGTGTTTGATTTTGCTTATGTCGGTTTTGCCGTATTGTGGAGTGTGATGTTCTTTGCTGAGTTTCCTGATGTGATGTCTATGGTGGGAATAGCGTTGATTGTGTTGTCTGGTTTTTTGTCTTTGCGGCAATAGAGTGGGCGCGATAGCAACCACATCGGTTGATGTGGTTGCTATCCATTGCTGCGCAATAAAAAAATTCGCTCGCCAACAGATGGCTCAGAGCTTAGTTTTGAAGTATGCCTCGCTTGCGCAATTCGCTAACAACGCGCTCTGCAGCTTGTTCAGCAGATAGTGCACTAGTGTCAACTAATATTTCCGCAGTTTCAGGCTCTTCGTATGGAGAGTCAATACCGGTGAAGTTTTTCAGTTCCCCTCGGCGGGCCTTTTTATACAATCCCTTGGGGTCACGTTCTTCAGCAACTGAGAGCGGGGTTTCCAAATAAACTTCGATAAACTCATCTTCGCCAACGATGCTGCGGGCCAAAGCACGCTCTGAGCGGAACGGTGAAATAAAGGCGGTTAGCACAATCGTTCCACCGTCAACCATCAAGCCCGCCACTTCTCCGATTCGGCGAATGTTCTCAACTCGATCGGCATCGGTAAAACCTAGATCCTTATTCAAACCATGTCTAACGTTGTCGCCGTCGAGTAAATAGGTGTGGTGGCCGCTGGCGGCGAGCTTTTCTTCAACGATATTGGCAACTGTAGATTTACCAGAGCCAGAAAGACCTGTGAACCAAACCACCGCAGGTTTTTGTCCTTTAAGCCCGGCGCGCCGTTCTTTGTTCACATCGGTTGCGTGCATATGAATGTTGTCAGATCGACGTAGTGCGAAGTGCAACATACCGGCGCCAACAGTGTGATTGGAAACACGATCGATTAAGATAAAGCTACCGGTTTCGTGATTATCAGTGAAGGCATCAAATGCGATCGCTTGATCAGTGTTGATGTTACAAACACCAATGGAGTTTAATTCCAGCTGCTTAGCGGCGGTATGTTCCAAGGTGTTTACATTGACTTCGTGTTTGATTTGAGTAATTGTGGCTGAAATAGTTTTAGTGCCTATCTTCAACCAATAGGGGCGGCCACTGTGCATAGGCTCATCGTGCATCCAGACAATCGTTGACTCGAACTGATCGGCCGTGCTCGCAGGTGATTCCGTTGTAGAGATAATGTCACCGCGGGATACATCGATTTCATCTGTAAGCGTTAGTGTGATGCTCTGACCCGCAACGGCCTCTTCCAGATCGCCATCTTTGGTGACGATGCGGCTGACCGAGCTGGTTTTGCCTGATGGCTGAACGCGAATGGCGTCGCCCGGTTTGACCGTACCACTAGCCACAGTTCCAGCAAACCCTCGGAAATCCAGATTCGGGCGATTTACCCATTGCACGGGTAAACGGAATGCGGCATTGCGCCGAAACTCATCGTTGACTTCAGCGGTTTCTAGATACGACAATAAAGTAGGGCCATGATACCAAGGCATCTCAGCGCTGCGCTTCAAAATGTTGTCGCCCACTAATGCAGACATTGGAATGGCGGTGACGTTATCGAGGCCGATCTCTTTTGCAAATTCGCTATAACTTTCAACAATGTCTGTATACACGGACTCATCGTAGCCCATCAAATCCATTTTATTGACCGCCAGAACCACGTTACGAATGCCTAGCAATGATAAAAGGTAGCTGTGGCGTCGAGTTTGCGTAAGTACACCTTGGCGCGCATCGCACAATACAACGGCTGCATCACAGGTGGATGCTCCCGTTACCATGTTCCGGGTATATTGCTCGTGTCCTGGCGTATCTGCCACGATGAACTTACGATTTTCTGTGGAGAAAAAACGATACGCTACATCGATAGTAATCCCTTGCTCACGTTCAGCAGCGAGCCCGTCAACGAGTAGTGAGAAATCAATCTCTTTACCTTGTGTGCCCCATTTTTTTGAGTCAGCCGCTACAGATTCGAGCTGATCTTCAAATAAAACTTTGCTTTCGTATAGCAAACGTCCAATCAGCGTGCTTTTGCCATCGTCTACGCTGCCACAGGTGATAAAGCGCAACAGGCTTTTGTTTTCGTGTTGAGCGAGGTAGCTGTCGATGTCACTTGCGATCAAGTCATGATTTGGCTGGTTCATTAGAAGTACCCCTCTTGCTTTTTCTTCTCCATTGACGCGGATGTGTCGTGATCTAT
>CALGND010000054.1 GCA_937958675.1 uncultured Granulosicoccaceae bacterium | reverse complement strand
CGTTACCCCTGTTAATGATAACGACCCTGTCGCAGTCGCGGATGCCTACACACTAGATGAAGGCGGCACATTAGCCCACACCACAAACTCTGTGTTGGATAACGATACGGATGTTGATACACCAAACGATGCGATAAGTGCAGCATTGATCACCGGCCCGGCCAACGCAACTGCATTTACGTTAAATTCAGATGGTACGTTTAGCTACACACACAATGGCTCCGAAACCACTTCGGACTCGTTTACCTATACCGCTATCGATGCCATTGGTCACAGTAGCACCGCTACCGTACTTATCACCGTGGTGCCTATAAACGATCCACCTGAAGGTGCCAACGATACCTTTGCAGTATTGGAAGGCACACCCTTTATCGCTGATGTTCTGGCTAACGATTCCGATGCAGATGGCGATACTCTGTCCGCTGTGCTCGATACGGGCCCTTCACACGGCTCGGTGACGCTAAACCCTGACAACACTTTTACGTATGAATACGATGGCTCTACGGAAACTGCCGATTCGTTTACCTATGTAGCCACCGATGGCACCGGTAACAGTTTAACAACAACCGTTACCATCAACATCACAGGCACCAATGATGCACCTCAGGCAGTTGCCGATAATTTTATAACGTTTGAAGGCATACCTTTCACAGGAACAGTCCTAAACAACGATACTGATGAAGACGGCGACGCCCTAACCCCATCAACAGTGGTAAGCCCGATGTTCGGTTCTCTGGTGTGGAACACCGACAATACATTCACCTATGAACATAACGGTACGGAGAATTTCACCGACTCCTTCACATACATTGTCACAGATGGCATAAGCGACAGCGCGCCAGCAACTGTCACCATTGACGTCACACCTGTCAACGATGCACCCAACGCCGTCGACGATACAGACAACGTCAATGAAGGCGAGCTAAGTCGCCAACTAGTTGGCAACGTAAGCTCCATTCTCGCTAACGACTCAGACCCTGAAAACGAAAACCTAAGCGCTAGTATTGTTGAAGGGCCTAGCCACGGTAATTTAACGCTAGACGCTAGCACTGGGATGTTTGTTTACGAACACGACGGCTCTGAAACTACTCAAGATTCGTATACCTACGCGGCAACAGATGCAAGTGGCGCTAGTAGCGAAGCCACGGTAACGATTACGGTTAAAGAGATTAACGACGACCCTGAAGCCGAAGACGACGAATACACTGTGAGTGAAGGTGGTTTACTCGCGCACCCCAGTGCATCAGTGCTTGATAATGATACCGATGCAGAGAACGATGCGCTGATTGCAGAACTCATTGGCGCCGGCCCAGCCAATGCGCTCTCGTTCGAACTATTCGCTAACGGAACATTCAGCTATCAGCACGACGGCTCAGAAACAACATCTGATTCGTTCACCTATATTGCTAGAGACAGCAGAACTGGTGAGAGTACACAAACCAGCGTTAACATCATCATCTCTGAAGCAGACGATACACCAACTGGCGTTAGCGACTTATACAACGTGGACGAAGGCGGTTTGCTCAACCACCCCACTGCATCTGTTCTTGATAATGATACCGACGCAGAAAACGACGTATTAACAGCTGAATTACTTACCGGGCCAAGTAACAGCACGGCATTTTCACTTCAAGAAAATGGCCAATTTAGTTACCACCATGATGGTTCTGAAACTACGGAAGATACTTTTACCTACATAGCAAAAGATCAGAATAACGTGAGCACGGAAGTTGAAGTTACAATCACGATAAACCCGATAAACGATATTCCAGTGCCAGTCTCCTCTACAGCGACTGAACTGAATGTACCATCAGCAGGTACATTGATACTACCCGACAATCTTTTCATTGATGCAGAAGACGAACCACTTGTATATTCTGTTGTCGAGTCTACTGTTGAAAACGATATCGCTAAACCCGGCTTACCTGGATGGTTAGAGTTTACGCCTGAAGATAGAAGTTTCGATGTGACCGATCTAGAAAGTGCAACGAGTATTTCTGTCGTGATTGTGGCCACCGACCCCAACAACGGCACCTCAGAACACAAAACTATCGAATTAACTTTTGCGCCCAGGCTTGGTGCTGTGACGACTGATGAGGCCAGCGTGCCCGAAGCCGTTGTAAGCATCCCGGTGGTAGAACAACTAGCAGAGGAAGTAGTTGAACCACAACCAGCAGTAGCAGCCAGCCTGCCAGAAAGCACCAACACTGTTGGCATAAGTATTAACGAAGCGACCGACTTCAAACATATTGACATCGCCTCATTGATAAAACCGTTACCAGCAATTGCGGCAGAAAGCGCTTCCGCTGCCACCGACTTCCTGGCAGACCTTGCCACGAGCGCACCAGATGATGCGGTTCTAAGCAACAACATCGAGCAACTCACTTTCGAACTACTATCTACCCAATCATTTGATAGAGGATTGGATTCATTAGCCGAATCATTTGATGAACAAAAAGAACTACTCGAAGAAGCCTATAACCAGTCACGCACTGCAATAGGTCGGTCAATCACACTCACGTCGGGCCTATCTGTGGGTTATTTAATTTGGTTGATTCGTGGTGGTACGTTAATGGGTAGTGTCTTATCATCTATGCCAGCATGGCGCTTAGTCGATCCATTACCAATACTGAGCTCTATGGGCGATGATTTGGGAGATTCCGACGATTCATTAGAGTCAATGGTCGAAAATACCGAATGAGGCTTGCGTCGTAAAAACGTTACAAGTCGCGCCTGCCCACGTTGTTGACCTAAAAAATGTGCTCATGCATGAGAAGTTGCACACATAAACCACCTCAGAACGCCGTTACACTTGCCCCATCATTTACCTACAAGGTATTTGAATCGCGCTCGGCGCACGGAACGTAAATGCCGGTGAATGGGTTTACATAGAAACACGGACTCATTTTTTTATCGGGCTTGCGCCATCTCATTGCTTCCTTATAGGAAGCACTAGGCATCAAGTTCCAAATGACGAGCACCTGATGCTATCACTGACCAATTTAGAGTTACTCGTGGTGGACGACCACGAACTTGTTCGCTCAGGCTTTTGTCGCCTGTTAGCTGACAACCCGCTTATTAACAATATTGTTGAAGCCAGCTGCGGCGAAGAAGCCGTCGATATTGCTAGCGCGCAACGATTCGACATGGTGCTGATGGACATTACGCTACCTGGCATCAGCGGCCTCGAGGCATCACAACGCCTCTTACGACTAAACCCCAGCACGCGAATCATTGCCGTATCAGGCAAGCTCGAAGGCCCGCATGTTCGAAAACTGCTCAATTGCGGCGTTAAAGCGTACGTCACCAAGGGCAGCAGTACGGCCGAAATGGAAAAAGCCATCAAAGCGGTAGCCAATGGGGAACAGTACCTATCACCTGATATCGCGCAAACTGTCGCGATGGACACATTAAACGGTGATTCAGGCAACCCATTTGATAAACTAACCAAAAGAGAGCTGGAAATATCGACACTGCTGCTCGACGGCAAACGCAATCGCGAGATTGGCAAGAAACTGTTCATTAGTGAAAAGACAGTCAGCACTCACCGAACTCGCTCATTCGAGAAACTAGGTGTTAGCTCGACGGCGGAACTAGTGTTGCTAGCCTATCGATTTGGTATGTGGAGTGACGTATGATCGACGCGATAAAATCAATTCTATTAACCATACCGCCACCTTTACCACCAAACAAACCGCCAGAAAATGAGCGAACCAGAAGACAACAAATTTGATGTCAACGCTTTTATGCACACCGTTACCGAGCGGCCGGGTGTGTATCGCATGTATAACAAGCACGAAGATGTCATCTACGTTGGCAAAGCCAGTAACTTAAAAAACCGCCTTTCCAGTTATTTCCAAAAGAACGTCGACAGCCCCAAAACCCGCGCCCTGGTGTCACAAATCTGTGCTATCCAAACAACGGTCACAGCCAACCCTGCAGAAGCGTTGCTCCTAGAACACAACCTGATCAAAGAGTATCGACCGCGCTACAACGTGGTGTTGCGTGACGACAAAAGCTACCCGTATTTATTTATATCCACGCGCGATGATTACCCGCGTATCAGTTACCGGCGCGGCGCGCAGCAGCAAAAAGGCAAATACATCGGGCCCTACCCAAGTGTCAAGGCGATCAAACAGTCGCTCAACTTAGCGCAAAAAATGTTCAAAGTGCGGCAGTGCGAAGACAGCTACTTTAAAAACCGCTCGCGCCCCTGCTTGCAATATCAAATCAATCGATGCTCAGCCCCTTGCGTTAACAGAATCAGCATCGAAGAGTACGGCAAGGACGTCGACCTAACCATAAAACTACTGGAAGGTAAATCCACCGAAGTCATTGATGACTTGGTAGCCCGGATGGATGCCGCATCAACTGCATTGGACTTTGAATTGGCCGCATCATTACGCGATCAAATTAGCAATCTTAAATCGGTAGGTGATATGAGCAATAAAATGCGCACCAGTGAAGATGCTGATTATGTTGCCGCAGTGACACAGGGTGGGCAAAGTTGCGTGCAGATATTTTTTATCCGCAACGGCACTAACTTGGGTAACCGCGCATTTTACCCTGCCAGTCCAGAGGGTTATACCAGCGCAGAAATTCTAAACGACTTCATCACCCAGTTTTACATCGATCACGAGCTCCCGCGGGAAATCATCATCGCGGAAGACATCGCCGATCGCAGCCTACTCAGTGAGTTTTTTAGCGAACGTGCTAAACGCGAAGTCGCTATCGTGCCACGCGTCAAAGGCGAGCGAGCAAAACTACAACAATTGGCCGTCACCAATGCTGAAGTGGCACTGGCAACACGGCTAGCATCGCGCTCGGGGATGGCGGCTCGTATGGATAGCCTGCGAGAGTTATTGGCGATGGATGACCTACCCTCGCATATGGAATGTTTTGATATTAGCCACACGATGGGAGAAGCAACCGTGGCCTCTTGCGTGGTATTTAATGCCGAAGGGCCGCTAAAAAGCGCGTACCGTCGATTCAACATCCGCGATATCACCCCCGGAGATGACTACGCGGCAATGCGACAAGCCATCACTAGGCGCTACACTCGTTTGATAAAAGAACAAAGAGACTTGCCAGAGGTACTATTTATTGATGGCGGTAAAGGGCAAATCGGCGTGGCATTAGAAGTCATGGAAGAACTACAACTCTCATCTATCGAGGTGGTCGGTGTGGCCAAAGGCCCTGAGCGACGCCCTGGTGAGGAAACTTTGATATTGTGTAGCCAAAATACCGAGCGCCGCTTAAGCCACGATAATCCGGCACAACTGTTGATTCAGCAGATCCGAGACGAGGCGCACCGCTTTGCCATAGCAGGCCATCGGGCTCAACGAGGCAAGAAGCGACAGCGTTCAGTGCTGGAAAGCATTCCCGGCTTAGGGCCTAAGCGTCGTAAGCAATTGTTAACTCAGTTTGGTGGATTACAGCAGTTGCAGGCCGCAGGAGTTGACGATATCGCCAAAGTTACGGGTATCAGCCAAGATCTTGCCCAACGAGTTTACGATGAACTCCACCCCGGCACTAAATTAAACGGCTAGAATCACTTATGCATTTTAATTTGCCCATATTGTTGACCTTGTTGCGCATAGCGCTGCTGCCCGTCATCGTCATTATTTTTTACCTACCCTACGATTGGGCCCGCCCTGTGTCGAGCCTCGTGTTTATCGTGGCCGGCTTTACCGATTGGCTGGATGGTTATCTTGCTCGCCTGTGGAAACAAGAAAGCCGCTTCGGTGCCTTCCTGGATCCAGTAGCCGACAAGCTTATGGTCGCCACCATATTAATTTTGATGGTCGAATTCGACAACAGCCCATGGCTTACAATCCCCGCTATAGTCATCATCGGCCGTGAAATCACCATTAGCGCACTACGCGAATGGATGGCTGAAATGGGCAACCGTGGGAAGGTTGCCGTTGGCTGGACCGGCAAGGTCAAAACCACCGCGCAAATCGTTGCGCTGGCAGCACTACTTTATTTGCATAACATCGGTAGCTTTCCGACTTACCAGTTCGGACTAGTCGTCTTGTATATTGCCGTGGCACTCACAATTTGGTCCATGGTTGGTTATATGCGTGCAGCCTTTTCAACGTCGGAGTAATCAAAAAGAGACCGGCAAAAAAAATCTGGCAAAAACAGCAGCGGTAAAATAGACTCTGGCAAAGCATCTTCATCAACAATTCCATAATCATGAGAACCAAATGAAGCAACATGCCCAGGCAGTCGTTATCGGCGGTGGTTTAGTCGGTTGTTCCATCCTCTACCACCTAGCCAAACTTGGCTGGACTGACGTCATGCTGCTCGAGCGCGACGAGCTCACTAGCGGCTCTACTTGGCACGCAGCGGCCAATATTCACGGCCTACACGACAACAGCAATATCAGTCGTATTCAGCACTACACCATGAACCTCTACAAAGAGCTCGAAGGCGAAACCGGCCAAAGCTGTGGCGTGTTTCAACCCGGTTCTTTATACCTTGCGCAAACTGAAGAGCGAGAGCATCAGCTACGTTTGCAAGAAGCCAAAGCTAGGCTCTATGGCCTTAACTTCCATGAAGTCACGCGGGCCGAAGCAGAAGCTCTACATCCGCTTGCTAACTACGACGGCATACGCTGCATAATGTTTGAGCCAGATGGCGGCAACGTTGATCCATCCGGCGTCACCATGGCCTATGCAGCGGGCGCTCGCCAAATGGGTGCCACTATCGAGCGCTTCTGCCCAGTTGAAGGCTTAACCGCAAAACCTAATGGTGGTTGGATTGTACATTCTAAAAAAGGCGATATTGACACTGAATGGGTTGTCAATGCGGCGGGCCTATGGGGGCGCGAGGTAGCGAAAATGGCAGGCATAGAACTGCCCCTTCAGCCTACCGAACACCAGTATTTTGTTACCGAGACTATTCCCGAAATTGAAGCAATGGAAAAGCGCCTACCCTCGATTGCGGATCGGGACGGCGAGTACTACTTACGCCAAGAGGGCCAAGGTTTGCTCATCGGCGCATACGAAATGGATATGCGTTTCTGGGCGGAAGACGGCACACCTCCAGATTTTGGTCACGAACTGTTCCCTGATGATCTAGAGCGCGTTATGGACAACACCATGCGTGCAATGGATCGTGTTCCAGCAGCCGCTGAAGCCGGTGTGAAGCGCGTAATCAATGGCCCGATGATCTGGAGCCCAGACGCCAATGCACTATACGGCACAGTACCTGAGCTCAATAACTACTTTACCTGCGGTGGCATCATTCCAGGGTTTAGCCAATCCGGCGGCTTGGGTTTAATGTCTGCGCAATGGATTATCAACGGCGAAGCCGAATACGATATGTTTGCATGGGATCTCGCCCGCTTTGACACCTGGGCTGACAAGGCCTTCACCAAAGCGCGAGTAAAAGATCAATACCAGCGCCGTTTTAGTATTCACTTCCCCAACGAAGAACGCAGTGCAGGCAGGCCCGCACGCACTCGCCCCGCTTACGATATGCAAAAAGGCATGGGCGGCGTATTCGGTATTAACTGTGGTTGGGAACACCCCCTATGGTTCGCAGACAAACCTGGCGTTGAAGAGAGCGTTGGTTTTAAGCGCCAAAATTGGTTTGAGCCGGTTGGCCGCGAAGTTCAAATGCTGCGCGATAGCGTGGGGGTTATCGACATCTCAAACTTTGCTAACTACATTATCAAAGGCGCGGGCGCACAAGCATGGCTAGACTCACTTCTGGCTAACAACATGCCAACTGAAATCGGGCGCTCATGCCTCACCCCTTTAATTGGTGTGTATGGCGGGATCGCTGGCGACTTCACTGTCACCAAGGTTGCTGATACTGAATATTTTATGGTTGGCTCGGGCATGGCCGAGCGTTTTCATCAACGCTTTTTTAATGCGATCCCACTGCCCCAAGGCACCACACTGGAAGTCGCCACTAACCGCATTGCCGGCTTTAATATCGCCGGGCCTGATTCGCGCGCCTTACTACAACGGTTAACCAACGTTGATCTATCAAACGAATCCTTTCGTTTTATGCGATCACAAACACTCGATATTGCGGGCATTAGCTGTTTAGCCATTCGAGTAAGCTTTACCGGCGACTTAGGCTGGGAGCTGCATTGCGATGAGGCCGATCAGGTAAAACTCTATACCACTCTTTTAAACGAGGCGAAAACCTTCAACGGTGGCCCAGTGGGTAGCCGCGCACTAGGCTCATTGCGGATAGAGAAAGGTTATGGATCCTGGGGACGTGAATACAGCACCGAATACTGGCCACAAGAAGTATCACTGGATTTCTTAATCAAACTTGGTAAGGATTTTCATAACAAAGATGCTTATCTGGCGGTTAAAGATAAAACACCTCGAGAGATGCTCTCTGTTTTCGCAGTAGAAACAAACGACGACGCTGATGCATCAGGTGGCGAGCCGATTTTTTTAACCGACGGCACACCCGTAGGCCGAGTAACCTCGGGTGCCTATGGATACTCTGTGGGTAAGTCATTAGCATTGGGCTTTGTCAAAGCGGATTTGGCCAAACCAGGCGATGCGGTCGACATTTATATACTGGGTAAAAAACACAGTGCAGTTATCTTAAGCGAACCACCATTTGATGCCGCTGGTGAGAAACTGCGCGCTTAACTGCTCAAGAGGTAACAATGGGTCTGTTTCTCAAATGGTATAAAGGTTTGGCGGTACTTCGAGACTTTTTCTAATGGAATGGTTACACAGCCCGAGCGAATACGGCCGAGGCTCACCGGCACGACAGTACACCGGTTTCAAAGCTGATAAGCGTGAGCGGCTACTTCGCCCCAATACCCCAATCAAATTAACGCTGCAAGCCGATGACCTTATAAACTTAAACAATATTGATGGCGCAACGCCTGTATTGCTGCTGACGTTTAATGACAGCGGTGATGCTGATTTTGATGCCATTGGCCTTGGTGCGAATACACCAATTGATATTGACGCAAACCTGCGTGGTTTCAACCCAATTGCGGCCTGGTATCAACAACAGGGCGGCAACGTTAACGATAATAAGGCAGCACTGCAAGCAGTCAGAATATTTGATGAAACCACGCCTGCAGACGATCGCTTTACGATCCGAGCACGCAGAGCAGTAACACTCTGGCTGCTAATAGACCCACAACATATTTACAATCAAGAACGCCTGTTTATGGGAGGCCTTGGCGGCGCAGTGGGCTATGAACACGAGCGTAAAGGTGCAGCTGCGACTACTTTGCCAGATCCTTTTGGCGATGTACGTGATGAATTCATCATACCGGCAGGCACAGCAAAAGCGTATGAGCTATTCGCTGGCGAAACGGTGCAAATAATCGACATAGAAGGCCAGCAATGTTCAGACTTTATGGCGATGAACTCACATGCACTAGATAAAGGCTTAGAGCGCTACATTGATTCAACTGCCACACGCTCAATGATCCGCGGTGCATACCCCATACCGGGACTATTCGATAAATTCTTTGATCAGGATCTAAGGCCGTTACTCAAGCTTAAAATCGACACGGTCGGGCGTCACGATACCTTCGCCTTAGCCTGCACGGCACGCGGTTATGAGGAGCGAGGTTTCTTCGGACACCTCAATTGCTCAGATAACATCAGCAAGGTATACCAGCCCTATGGCATTGAACAACGCCGAGCATGGCCTGCGATCAATTTCTTTTTTAACTCGTGGATCGATCATCACAACAACCAAATTCAATCTGATGAAGCCTGGTCACGCCCAGGCGACTATGTTGCATTAGAGGCCATCAGCGATCTAGTGGCGGTTTCCACTGCTTGCCCCGACGATGTCGACCCAATCAACGGGTGGAATCCAACTGATATCCATGTACGCATCTATAAAAAAGACACGCCCGTGCGGCACGCCGTCGCCTATCGTCAAACCCCCGAATCGGAGGCCATCTTGACTGAGCATTCAGCCTTCCATAAACGCACCAGTGCACTCACTCGTCAATACGCAGTGGCACGAGATCTCTGGCTGCCTGATAGTTACGAAGCCACGCGTAACACTGAAGAGTACACAGCATGTCGCGAGAAAGTCGTCGTTCAAGATATGTCATCACTACGCAAGTTCGATGTGCTCGGGCCTGATGCAGAAAAGTTATTGCAACTGGCTCTAACGCGCGATATTAACAAGCTCAGTGTTAACCGTGGTGTCTATGCACTGATGTGCGATAAAACCGGCACGGTCATCGACGACGGTACGCTATTTAGGCTAAGCGCTGATACTTTTCGTTGGTGTTGCGGATCCGACGACAGTGGCTTGCAATTTAAGCAATTAGCTCAATCACATGGCTTAAAAGTATGGGTAAAGTCGCTCTACTCCGCCATGCCTAATCTTGCGATACAAGGCCCGAATAGCCGCGAACTCATCCAACGTATATCGTTTACACAACCCACACAAACTAACATCGAACAACTGCGTTGGTTTGGGTCGACCGTTGCCCGTCTATACGACCGCGAAGGCGAACCGTACCATCTAACGCGCACAGGCTATACCGGAGAGCTTGGTTATGAAATATTCTGTAGCCCTGCTTCCGCCATCCCTATCTGGGACGCCCTAATGATAGAAGGTAAAGATTTAGGTATCATCCCGATGGGTTTGCAAGCGCTGGAAACCATCCGCATAGAAGCAGGCCTTATGGCCGCCAATGCAGAGTTTGCTCCTGATGTCGATGCGTTTGAAGCAGGCCTAGGTTTTGCCGTTGATCTCAACAAGCCTGACTTTATCGGCAAGGACGCATTGGAGCGCAATCAACAGCAGCAACGCCGCGTGTTAAAAGGTTTGCGCTTTAACAGCCACGAAGCACCGATACACGGCGATCCAATCCTGGTTGGCCGAAGGCAGGTAGGCACCATCACTAGCGCAACGGTATCACCAGCGCTCAATTGCGCAATTGCTATGGCCCGTGTTGCAGTGGAATACGCCAACGTTGGCGAAAAACTAGAAGTTGGCAAATTAGATGGTCATAGCAAGCGTTTAGAGGCAACCGTATGCGATATACCGTTTGTTGATCCAACTCGCAGCCGAGCGAGAGCGTAGAGCTTGCTGACGCCCGCGTGAAAGCGGTGGCCCACGCACACTAGAAACCTACCGGCTATTCACTAAAGCGGCAAGTACTCATCACGCCATTTGAGCACCACATTAAACGAGATCGACACCCTTAATGCATCACTGGTATTCGGGTGCACAAAGTGATGTAAAAAAGAGGGCCACAGCAACAACATTCCCGAACTAGGCAAAACACGATGCTCAGGGTCAACCTGTCCATCGCCTCGAATGGCTTGCATATTAGCTTGAGCACGCGGATCATAAAATGAAATAGCACCGGGGTTAAGATCATTGCGAGCTGAGTGATCATATTGAGCAGGCATCGCAACGTAGTAGGTGCCACTTAAATAACTGTGTGGGTGATTATGTAAGTTGTGATAATCGCCTCGCCGATTAATATTAGGCCAAGCCTGCAATCCCCAATCCACGTTAAAATCAATCCCCTGCTCTTTAAGATAATCCCCCACAGACTTATTGATACATCCTTTAAGCCAGTCAATCACCGGGTGCTCGACAGCCAGAAACGACTGCGATAAATAATCACTGGTAACATCACTCTTGCCAACGTCGGCATTGTATTTCTGCTCAAGCTCAAGCACCAGATCCAACAGCACCGAATTAGCCGAATCAGCATTCGGAACCGAGCGCTGCAGAAACTGCGTTGGCCAAAGATTTAAAAAACCATTTTCGTTGGGTGTTTGACTAGCCATAACCGTTGTTTTACAAAGAAAATAACTTCTCCAATCCTAGCACCAACCCCGCCCTGTGATCCTCACAAATCCCGTCATTCCCGTGAAGGTCGCGACCCGGCACCGGGAGCGCCTTCCATTACACGAAAGCCAGTCGTCCATCCCACCACCATCAACTACACTTAATCCATAACTTCGGAGATAACAATGAACGATTCAAACGGGCCTGAAAACAACAATGCCACCAACACCCCGAAGCCCCCTCAGCTGCTTGAAATCGAGCTACGAGTATTGGGCGCACTGATGGAAAAACAGCTCACCACGCCCGACCAATACCCACTAACCCTCAACAGTATCATCACGGCCTGCAATCAAAAATCCAGCCGTGAACCGGTGACTAATTACCACCAAGGTGAAGTATTACGAGCGTTAAACGAGCTAGAAGAAAAACACTTTGTGCGTAAGGAACACGGCTCACGCGCCGACAAATACAGCCAGCACTTCATTTCCCATTTAGGGCTGGGTAAAAAGCAACAAGCTCTATTGTGCATCATGATGCTACGTGGCCCCCAGACGCTTAGCGAACTAAACACCCGCACCCAACGCATGAATCAATTCAGCGACAAAGACGAACTAAACCACTGCGTGGATCGATTATGTGAGCGAGAGATGCCCTTAGCTATGCATCTTGGCGAACCAGGCCAACGCGGTGAACGCATTGCACACCTATTTAGCGGTACACCGACATCTACCGTTAGTGCACCACGAGCAGCAGCCAAAGCGGTTTCTGTCGAGCCATCAGCAGAAGACTCTGCGGCGTTATCGATATTAGAGCTGGACGTAGCATCACTGCGTGACACTGTACGCAAGCTCGAACTAGAGAATGTGACGCTTAAACACCAGATTGAAACGCTGTATCAACTCACTAACAATGAATTGCCGCAGGAGTCTGCAAACGATCACCAAACTCACTAATAGCTCTTCACGACCCATTGGTGAGCGCATTGGCCGAACACTTAGTGTTGCAGTGTTTGATAACGCAATTTTAGTACTATTAACCGTATTAGCATTTAAGATGGTGGTGGATGCTTTTTTATTTTAACTCAATTTATGCTAACTAAAATTGTTTGCAATCAAGCCTCACGCGCATCCACTAAATCTTCTAGTTCTTCACGCAAGCCCTTTGCATCAGCACCTAATTCAGCAACGACTAAACAAAACACACTGGTTAGTGTACCCGCAAGGCCAGCCGCTAAATAAAAGTAGGATTGAAACGATTTAGCTTGGATCATTTCGTATACGCCATAAGCAGCTGCGGCAAGCGATAGGATCAAAAAGAACCCTGCCAGTATCTCTAATACCGATTGCCAGAACGATGGTGACGATTCGGCCTTAATAGTTGTTTGTGACATGGTTTATTGCTCCGCGTGCTTATTGATAAAATCACTAATATCATTGTAGGCGACTGGGTCAGTATTGTAAAAATCGTGGCCTCCCTCATAGAACGATAGCCTTGAGCCTTCAATTTGTTGGTTTATCGCCCGTTGATTGGCTTGAGGGGCGATACCGTCAAAGCGTCCGCCAGCGATGAACACCGGTAATTTAATGTGTTCTAAGCGATCAAACGTATCATGATCTATTCTGGCCTCGAGTTGGCGACGAGCGCCTATTTCCCTGTTAGCCTCTCCCTTACCCGCATTTTGCAGCATTCGCAGTGCCATTTGATCAGCAAACTGTTGTGGGTTTGCCCTACGCCATGCTTCATCATGACGGGTATCGCTTATGGACAAAAATTTAGCATTCATTTCGTCAACGGATAAGGCCACGTGCTTATGAAGCGGATACGAGTGCCCGCCCCGCCCACCACTACTGGTGCAGCACAGCACCAATCGCTTGATACGATCCTGATATCGAATCGCAAATTCCTGCGCAACCATCCCACCAAACGACACACCCATCACGTGACATTTGTCCCACGATAGCTCATCCAATAATGCCAATGCATCCATAGCATAGTCCGCCATCGTATAAGGGATATCGGGCCGGCTGGATTGTCCAAGGCCGCGTTGATCAAAGGCAAGAATTTCAAATTGCTTAGCCAGCGCAGTATCAAATACATTTGGCCTGTTACGCAAATCAGCCCCAGTCCCGCTAATAACCAATAGGCGCGGGCCTGCACCTTTTAACTCGTAATAGAGCTCAATATCTCGAACGTGTACTGTTGGCATAGGTGAACTGGCCGGCTCGGTTGTAGGCGCTACAAGTATAGCGTGATAAATATTACAGGTTCTTTAGCCACCATTTGATAGGATGCCTACTGGACAGCTTGATAAACTGATTCAAGCCTGCAGGGGAAGCGACTAACAATGTACAAATCGATAAGACGATACACACCAGTTGCCACATCACTGTTGTTAAGCCTAACGTTAAGTGGCTGCGATACATTCACGGATTGCCTAGACAACGACGGCCCCGAACTAAGCCCGGGCACGCTCCCCAACCCAATACTTAATCAAGAGTACAACCAAGTCATTCATGTTGGGATTCGCAACGAGCCAAATGATGACAGGTTTAACTTTGAGTTTACTTTAAGCGGCCGTATACCCGATGGCTTGCAAACAACCTTCGCTGGCCGTGACATGAATATATTTGGCACGCCGATCGAACTCGGTGATTTTGATTTTAGTGTCACAGTTGAGGTAGTTGAACCGTCATCTAGCAGTATGCAAACCGCTGGGCTTTGCTCTACTACTGACAGGATTAATTATCAATGGACTGTTCAGGCTATGTAGCTTGGGGAAAGCTACACCGCCGTGGCGCGTTCGATCAATCCTCTACTTACTTAGCGTTTCATATTTTTTGCACGCAGCCAAGCCTATATTAGGCAGTGCCCTTAGCGGTATTAATGAACGCAAGGGCTATGCGCAACGTTCGATAGGATCAGGTATCAATGGGCCGTGCAGATTATGTAGGCGCAGCTAGGCCGCTTTATCGGCGTTATCTAGAATGTCCAAAACAGCCCCAACGTAGCGCTTGTATTGTCGTATTCAAAGTTGACAAGGTTCGAGCCGTTATGCGTATGACTCAATCCTGTTCGTAACTCGAGCTTTTTGGCAAGTGGGACCTTAATTGTTGCAGAGACTGTACTTGATTGATCTACTCGTCTTTGAGTTGGATCGATCGCTAAGTTTGGTTCATGGTAGGATTTTTCCGAAACACTAAATCTGAGCTCTACTACTGCTGGGCGACTAAGTGAAAGATCTTTTAGCCTTCGAGATAATCCAAAGTTGAATCCTGCAGAGGTATATGAATTTACGTCCCGCTTGTTGTTTATTCCACTAGCGCTGAATCCTGCCGATGCAGCCATATTCTCACTTAAACTGAAAGAAAACCTAACTGAAGCACCCGTCTGATACTCATTCCCCTCTGATCCATCTATATCCTCGTCATCACTTAAACCAAGGCTGAGCCCGAAATTGGCATTATATCTTTGCACGCGTTTGGACATATTAAAACCCAAACCATAATCAGTTGAGCTCATATCTCCATCATCATCCATATCCCACCCTATAGAAACGGAGTGCGAGTAATTTA
>CALGND010000053.1 GCA_937958675.1 uncultured Granulosicoccaceae bacterium | reverse complement strand
GCAAACGGATTAGGTAGTTCTGGAGGATTACCAAGGCCAGTTGGGCCATCGTTTGCAGTGCCAGTAGTTGTGCCAGTAGTGTCACCTGTTGCAGTACCAGTGGTGTCGCCCGTTGCAGTACCAGTAGTGTCGCCCGTCGTAGTGCCAGTAGTGTCACCCGTTGCAGTACCAGTGGTGTCGCCCGTAGTAGCGCCGGTAGTTGTACCTGTTCCAGTACCAGTGGTGGCACCCGTAGCAGTGCCGGTAGTTGTACCAGTTGCAGTACCGGTGGTGGCACCTGTAGTAGTACCGGTAGTGGTATCAGTGGTAGTACCTGTACTTTGATCATCTGCAACGACTGGGTCATTGTTGCTAGAGGATGAACAAGCAGCGATCGTGGTGGTCATCAGACCAATAGCTGCGTACCTGACAATCTTATTCATGTAGGAAACCTAGGTAGTTGTTGCGTTTATTGCCTAATCCCTTTTGGCCGATAAGTTGGCCGGATAAGGCTTGTTTAGTTATGCCGCGAATAATAGCACCGACAGATGATCTGACCGCGAGACACAGCTCCAAAAACAGGTGTGACGGCCGACACATTCGGCGCGGTTTTGCCGCATCATTGCGCATTAATTGAATAATAAAGCAGTTTGGGCGGCCATATGGGTAAAACTACCTTTCGATCAAGAAATACAAGATTGGTCAATTTAGCTCCAATCACCCTAAAACCCTCGATTTCAGAGGCTTTCAGCGCCGCCCATGGATTGTGTCCTTTTGTTATTATTGTCCCCCGGCCGCCGTCGATGCGGTCTGCCATTTTATTTATTGCACATTTGCATAGCCAATTTCGGAAGATCAGGATTTAAAGGATACATATGAGTATGACCAAAAGCGCGGGTGGACTAAATGTAGCCTCAGTTCTGCACGATTTTGTTAATAATGAAGTTCTACCGGGCACAGGCGTTGAGCCTGACCAATTCTGGCAATCAATGGCCGATATCATCGGTAAATTTGCACCGCTTAATGCCGAGCTTTTAGCTAAACGCGATAGCCTGCAAGCGCAGATAGATGATTGGCACAAAGCAAACCCTGCGGCAAGCCAGGATGTATATACCAAATTTTTAGAGAGCATTGGCTACCTCGTGCCGGTGCCTGCTGATTTCAGCGTTAGTGTCTCAAACGTTGATGCAGAAATTGCCGAACTTGCGGGCCCACAATTAGTTGTGCCGGTAAACAATGCCCGTTACGCACTGAATGCAGCTAACGCTCGTTGGGGAAGTTTTTATGATGCCTTATACGGTACTGATGTGATCAGTGAAGAAGGTGGCGCGGAGCGCAGCGGCGGATACAACGCAGTCAGAGGCGAGCGCGTTGTTGCTTACGCTAATAAGTTTCTAGACGAATCTATGCCACTAGGCCAAGGTAGCCATGGCGATGTCGCTTCCTACGTTATCAATAACGGCAAGCTGCAAGTCACACTGGTATCGGGCAGTGAAGTAGGCTTAAAAGACGCATCTCAATTTAAAGGCTATACAGGCAGCACTGAAAAGCCTGATAGCATACTGCTTGGTCATAATGGTTTGCATGCAGTCATTCAGATTGACCCGAGTTCAGTCATTGGTAAAACCAGTGCTGCAGGCGTGAAAGACGTACTGCTCGAATCAGCCTTATCCACTATTCAAGATTGCGAAGATTCAGTGACGGCCGTTGATGCCGAAGATAAGGTTATTGTGTACCGCAATTGGTTGGGCTTGATGCGCGGCGATTTGCAAGAGGCGTTTGATAAGGGCGGTAAGCAGGTTGTTCGCAAACTCAATGCTGATAAGAAATTTACAGCAGCTGATGGCGGCACCATTAGTCTGCCCGGCAGAAGCGTGTTGTTAGTGCGCAACGTTGGCTCTCACATGATGAGCGATGCCGTTTTAGATGCTAATGGTCAGCAAGTACCAGAAACCTATATCGATGCGATGGTTACTAGTGCCTGCGCGATACATGATCTTAAAAAATCAGAAAACGATGACCGTAACTCACGTACTGGCAGTGTTTATATCGTTAAGCCAAAGCAGCATGGCCCAGAAGAGGTTGGTGTATCAGTTCAGTTGTTCGCGGCAGTTGAAAAAGCGCTTGGCATTAGCGAAAACACCTTGAAAATTGGCATCATGGACGAAGAACGCCGTTCAAGCGTTAATCTAAAAGCGTGCATCGAGGCTGCCCGCCATCGTGCCATTTTTATCAATACTGGGTTTCTTGACCGCACTGGCGATGAGATGCACACCAGTATGTGCGCTGGTGTCATGGTGCCTAAGGGTGAAATGAAATCTGCGACCTGGTTAAACGCCTATGAAAACAATAACGTGGATGTGGGTTTAGCCTGTGGGATGAAAGGTCAGGGCCAAATCGGTAAAGGTATGTGGGCAATCCCGGATGAGATGGCAGCGATGATGGAGGCTAAGATTGGTCATCCAAATGCGGGTGCTAATACCGCGTGGGTTCCGTCACCAACTGCGGCAACATTGCATGCGATTCACTATCATAAGGTGAGCGTTTCGGATGTTCAAACGGAACTTGCCAAACGTACGCCAGCAAGTCTTGCCGATATCCTCACTATTCCTGTTATCGAGAAAGGGCGCAACTTTTCTGATGAGGAGCTGCAGCACGAGCTAGATAATAATGCTCAGGGCATATTAGGTTATGTTGTACGTTGGGTTAACCAAGGCGTGGGATGTTCCAAGGTGCCCGATATTAATGATGTCGGCCTAATGGAAGATCGCGCTACCCTACGAATCTCTAGCCAAGCGCTGGCCAACTGGATACATCACGACTTAATCACCGAAGCACAAGTTCGCGAAACAATGGAGCGGATGGCGATCATTGTTGATGAGCAGAATGCGGGTGATCCGGAATATACGCCTATGGCTCCAAATTTTGACGCTAGCGTGGCTTTCCTCGCTGCGCTGGACCTTGTGCTTAAGGGGCAGGAACAGCCTAATGGGTATACCGAGTTCATACTGACGGAACGCCGACGCGAGCGAAAAGCACAGTTGGCTAAAAATATCGCCTAATTAGGGAATCTTTAGGGTTAGATACTGTCTTGATTACTGAGGCTGGACTAGACTCAGTCTTCAAGCACAGAATTGGCGTAGCCATCACCAGGAGAAATTAATTGACCAACAATAAAGTAAGAACAGGCTTCGCGGTAGCGATTGCCGCTGTACTGGTAGCAGGTTGCGCCAGCTCACTAAACCCATTTGCACGTGAAGCTGACGAGCGTTGGGCTGACTACAAGACTTGGACCAAAATTACTGAAGGTAAAACTGGTACTGGTGATCCAACCGGTTTGATCAAAACTGTACACATGGGCCCAGAAGGGTATCGTGATGTTTACGTTAACGACATCGGTAAGGCAGCAATAGAGGGCAGCGCGCCTTACGTGTTTCCAGCTGGCACAGTGGTTGTTAAAGAGCAATTTAGCAGCAAAGCTAATTGGGAAGCGGGCAAAAAGCCAGGCGTTACGGTTAGTATAAAAGCCACTGGTGGCGATGTTGTTAATCGCGATGACTGGATTTGGGCTACTAGCTATACAGGCAAAGCGGGTACGTCTGCATTTTGCGCAGGGTGCCATACAGCGGCAATCGCGTCTGACTTTGTATTTACTCACGCTGATTTCTTAGCAACACAAGAGTAAGAAATACTGTCATCTCCGTGAAGGGGGGATCCATTTTGTAAGAACACATGGATCCCCGCCTTAGCGGGATGACAATCCCTTAAAACATCTGCAGCTGAGCATCGGTAATGGTTGCGAAGCTCGTATCACAAAATTGCAGAATCCCGTCAGCCGCGGGCGCCAACTGCTTTTCCATATAATGTTGAAAGTCCGGTGGGGCCGTGAGTAGTTGTACTGGCTCAGGCCCGTTGCGTGTAATCACGTATTCGATAGTACGGCGTTCTCTGGGTAGTTTTCTTGCTGCTTGCACGTGAGGCGGGACATTTTTTATGTAGTCGCTGAGTTTGCGTCTGATACGTTTTTTATACACCAACTGATCATCCATTTCCCCGGCTTGCATTGCCTCCGCCGTTTCTCTCACAAACGCTTCAAACGGTAGATCTAAAAATACACGTCGAAACAATTCACGTTGGAAGTTTCTAGCTAGTGGTGTCCAATCAGTGCGAGCAGCTTCCAAGCCTTTAACCAGCAGCTCATCTTTACCGGCCTTGTTTATTAATCCTGCGTAGCGTTTTTTACTGCCAGTAGGCATGCCGCGAACGGTTGGCATTAAAAAGCGAGTGAAGTGTGTTTCGAACTCCATCTCCAGTTGCGATTCCAATTGGTAGTCATCTTTAAGGTTGTCGCGCCACCAAATGTTTAAAGTATCCCGAAGCTTGTTGCCGGTCTCTTGTGCAGATTGAGCATCGTCATTGTTACTTAGGTGTACAAAGAGCGAATCGGTATCGCCGTATATCACCTTGAAGCCATGCTCTTCTATTTTGTCGCGTGACCGGGTGATGATCTCGTGGCCACGGCGGGTAATACTAGAAGCCAGTTGTTGGCTGTGAAAACGGCAACCACTGCTGCCCAGCACCCCATAAAACGAATTCATGATGATCTTAATAGCTTGCGATAGAGCTGCGTTATTGTCGGCTTTGGCTTTATCGCGGGCTTGCCATAACTCAGTGATCAAGCCTGGCAATATGTGATTGGTGCGCGAGAAGGATGCATCAAAAAAACCGGGTATTGGATTATCCCCAGGTTGCGCTAAGCCCATTGGATCGATAAAAAATGTACGAATGATGCTGGGATACAGGCTTTTAAAATCAAACACCAGTACGTTTTCGTACAAGCCAGGTTGTGAGTCAAACACATACCCACCCGGGCTACCAAGGCCAGTATCGATGTTGTCTACATCGGGTGCTACGTAACCATGACGATGCAGCAGTGGCAGGTATAAGTTATCCAGTGCAGCAACTGATCCGCCTTGCCGGTCAAGGGCTAAGCCAGTGAGGTTAGCACGTTGTATGGCAAAGGGGATTAAATCTGCTTTTTCAAATATCTGGTTTACTAAAGCGGTATCTTGATAGTTGTATTCGGCGAGAGCGGGTTTATCTTCTGCAAAGAGTCGGTTAATCTCAGCGACTTTGTTTTCTTCTGAGTTTATAAGCTTGCCGGTACCTAATAGTTCGTGTGATACGTTATCAAGAGAAAAACTATCAAACGCCCAAAACCCAGCTTTAAGTAAGTCGATACCGTCCAGTACTGGACGCCCAGGTAGGCGTGCAAGTTTTTTCTGGCCAGTGTTGCCGGGTTGTAAAATGTTGGCGGTATCGAAACCTCGACCCATAGCAAACGGAATGCCCAGCGAGCGGCATTTTACTTCTAAGAAGTTTAAATCAAAGCCTACAATCGCCCAACCGATTAGTAGATCAGGATCGACCTCTTTTAGCCAAATAAAGAATTCAGTCAGTAGAGTTTTCTCATCAGGCGCGTATTGTAGGCGATAGGTGTCGTGCTGAACCGATTGGGCATCGCCAATCATAAATACCGTGCCGCGTTTATCATCGCTGTGCATAGGCGCAACGGCTATGGAGTAAAGCTGTTGAGTATGGCCACGGGTTTCTATATCGAGTGAGACTGCCCGTAAGTTGGGTTCAACATCTACAGCGACCATCTTGGGGTTGATCATCACCATGCCGTGTTCGTCGTGTTTAATTTTTCCAGTGGCTTCAAAGCCTGCGTGGATAAAGCGCTCCATTAAAAATCGATCAGCCGGCTTGATGTCAGATTCGTGCAGCGTGACAGGCATTTGCCGATATTGTTGTAAGTCGCGTTGATTCTTGAAGTACAGGCCATCACAATCTGCACCTGTCATTGTTTTTAATGCTAATGGCTTGCGTGTGCAATTAGGTGGTAAAGGGATATCTTCAGAGCGTTCAATAAAACACACAGCCTGCTGCCCACCCACAGATATACGCAGCGGTCCATCACTGGTTGCCGCCCAGTAGGTGAGCTCAACCCCGTTTGACGTGTCACGCCAGTTGCGGGTTAGCAGGTAGCCTTGAATGGTGTCCATCAATAAAGCACTGGTTGTGTGAGGCTAGTTTACCAATTTATATCGCTCTCTATTGATAAACTGCTGATTATTTATCCAGTGTGCCTGCATAAGCCGTGTAGATGTGCGAGTATTCGTCAATCGCTTTGGCTACCAGCAGTTTGTGCATTCTATGTCTTCGTATACTTTATCTTGGAGCAGAGCCGTGGGAGATGGTAGTAGTGGCGAAACTAGCGAAGGCACCAAAGCTGATGCCACATTTGAAGGAATGCTTTCAAACCTTAAAAAGACGCTAAATAAATCTGGTAGCGTGTCGTTGGCATTAATCGACGGCCCAGAGGTAGGGCCTCAACTGCTGCAGCTTGAAACACAAGGTGGGAAATCGCTGTTGACGTTGGGGGTAGATGATGGCAATGATTTCGTAGTACGCCATTATGTACAAACTGAACAAGAGGCGAACGCTCTGGCAGCTGAGCCTCCGAGCATTAAGATATTTGGGCATTACTGGGACAAGCAATTACTCTGTACCGATAAGGAAATCGTCACTGCTGTGTTTACGGAGTTTTTTGAAACCGGTGACGTATCGAAGGACCAATTTGTTTAAATAGTAGCAGAGCTTAAAGCCGCAACCATTGCACCATTGGTGTAAAATTAAGCTCACACCACAACCCCATGTGAAAACATGCACCGCTACCTCCCAGGTTTGTTACTTCTACAGCTATTAACGGCTGCATTGATATGGCTTGGTCGTGATACCGATCCGCAACAACTGTTGTGGCAGGCTGGTTTGCCACTAGCAGTGTTAGGTGTGGTTACGGCACTTTGGTTTGGCAGTATTGGCAAGGCTGACGCAGAGCGTTCGATGGCGAAGCTGCATGTTAAGCACGCCAAAGAGCGAGAAAAGATTCAACTCACGGCGGAAAAAGAAAAAGCACGTGTAGTGGATAGAACCCACAAGGAGATCCGTAAGCAAGAGCGTCGAGTAGGGCGCAAAGCCAATCTTAAAGTTAGCCTTGCATTTGCAGGGGCTGCATTGGCTGGGGGTGTGTTTTTGATAATCGAATTTTTCACGCTTGGTCTACTAACCTTATCTACCTCGATGGGTGGACTTGGTGGTTATCTTTTACGGGTAGGACAAACGCGTAAATCACCAGCTAATGGCAATACTGAGTTGTCGGGACCTTCGAGTGTTCAGCCGCAAGGTCCGTCAAATCCTACGATAATTGAGCACCAAGCGGTGGTGAGCGATCACCACCGAGAATAGTTAACAATTTTTTCCAATTCAATATTGATAGTACACGCCATCGCCTGACACGAAAGATCTGCAAGCTTTTCATCGATAAGAATCCCTCCTTCTCATCCGCCTCTGGCTGTTAATCATGCCAGCAGGGTTAGTTCGCCTCAATCATCAACAAATGCCTTAGCCAAAATTATGGGGGGTTAGTTGTGCGACGTGGCGCCCATATTTATTTTTCTTGATCTGGGTCACAGGCTTGCGCTCAGGGCGTTATGTGCGTTTTGGCACCTAACTTGGTAAGGGTTAGACGGTTAAACCGCCGTTATTTTCGAAAAAAAACAGCGATTTAAGAAGAAGTTCATGTGATTGCGAAGGCTGAGTGATTCATCTTCCGTTATCTCGTGGGCGCGTGAAAAAGATAAATGCTGCGGAGCAGCATGAAAAGTAGATACAAATGACACCTGTTAGAGTTTATAGGCAAGGACTTGCTAGTTGGGCAAGCGTAGCTGCGTCCGGGTTATTTTTACTGACGGCATTGCTGGTGTCTACGGGCGCGCGTGCGTTTGATCTAACAAGTTATATGGAAATCGTGTTGGTTGAAGATGTCAGCACAGCGTGGACAACAGTCCCCTTAGAAAACTCCTACGCTAACGCTATACCAGTATGCACCTATGTGCTTGGTACCTTTTCTGGCAGCTCACCTGCTTACACCAACGTGCCTGCCGTTACTCGTATTCAAAACATTAGCGCAACATCTTTTCAATTACGGATTCAGGGTTGGGAAGATACCGCTGCCTCAACTAACGATGTGCATTGCGTTATTGTCGATGAAGGAGTGCATACGCTGCCAGATGGTCGCAAGTTAGAAGCGCACACGGTCATATCAGATCAAACTACCGGGCAACATATTGCAGGAGGTGGTTGGCAAAATTCATATCTTGAAAATGTCAGCGGTGATTTGGGCCACACGTTTAGTAGCCCAGTTGTTTTAGGGCAGGTGATATCGCATAACGACAATCGTGCGAGTGTGTTTTATAGCAATGATTGTGAAAGTCGACAGAATAATCCCTTCCAATCCAATTTTGCTGACGGCATATGTGTAGGCAAGCATATCGGCATGATAGCTGGAACACGTGCACCAGAGACATTGGGGTACATCGTAGCTGAAGCGGGCAGCGGCACCGTTAACAACATTTTCTATGAGTTGGCCTTAGGTTCAGATTCCGTGGCGGGTAACAATGCTGGTAACACTGGCGACACCTACGGTATGTCCCGTCACCACACCATCGCAGTATTGCATCAAGCAGGTGAAGACGGTGGTAACGGTTCGTGGGCTGTGCTTTACGGCGACGACCCCTTGGATGGCAATAATTTGGACTTGGCCGTCGATGAAGAGATATTCGCAGGTGATGCTTCGCGTAATCATACTAATGAGCGTGTTTACTATTGGGCGTTTGCGGCATCCGAGCTTACGTTACGTAAAACTTTGATAAACGACAGTGGTGGCACAGCCAGCTTGGCAGACTTTACATTGTCGGCCGCTGGCATCGATCCGTTTTCTGGGATCAGCGGAACTGACGATGTCACGGATGTCAATGTTACTCCAGGTACTTACTCATTAAGTGAATCAATCATAAGTGGATACGACGCGACAGCTTGGAGCTGTACGGGCGCTACTTCCTCAACCAGCACCGACGTTGTGTTACAAGCTGGCGACGATGCGGTTTGTACCATCACTAATAACGACAGACCGTTCAGCAGGCTCACTCTTTTAAAAGATGTTGCCAACAATAGCGGTGGCACTGCTGCAGATACCGACTTCAGCCTGAGCTACGTCACGGCAGGTTTTAGCGGCACAGGCGTTGAGGGTGATAGCGCGATTACCGGCGCCGTTGTGCCTCCTGGAATCTACACACTATCTGAAAGTGCTTTAGCTGGCTACGAATTACAGGGAATCAAGTGCAGTGGTAGTGATAACGACGGTGGTGATGGTTTAACCATTGCCGATGGTGAATCAGTTACTTGTGTCTTTATTAATAACGACATAGGCGTGGATATATCAATTGTGAAAACGGTTGATGACATATCGCCCAACATTGGCCAGACGGTCACCTTTACTTTGCTTATTTCAAATAGCGGCCCCAACGATGCCACCAACCTATCCGTGGAGGATGTGGTTAAGGCTGGTTTTAGTTATGTGCCTGCATCCATTAGTGGCGCGGATACGCGTTCCGATTCTGACCCTACAGGAACAGGTTTGACGTGGGTCATAAATAGTTTACCAACTGGTGCGAGTACTTCAGTCTCTTTTCAGGCTGTGGTTCAGATACCTTAGGACGTATATAAATGATGAAAATTAATCAATCGAAAGCACAAATTGCTCGAAAACGAATATTGCTAAAACGGCGTGTTGTCGCTTTGACGGCAGGCGTATTGGTTCCATTAACCGCGTATTCGCTAACCTTAACTGATTACATCAACGTGGCGACTGTGTCGTCATCGGTTGATCAGTTTGAACAAATTACGACAAATAACACTGGACAAGTTGAGGTTACGCCTAATGCGGAACTAACTATCGTCAAAATTGTTGAGAACGATAATGGTGGTTCAGCTACTGCTGATGACTTTTCTGTTTACACTGACGCTGTTGTTGCGGATGCTGATGTTACTGCACTGACCTTTGGTCCAGGTACAACTATCGGTACTACCACTACGTATACATCAAACAAACTGTATGTGCCGCCGGGCACATTCTCATTGGAGGAGGCAAACGTTGTCGGCTATGGAGAAGGTAGTTGGTCATGTGATGTCGGAATAGTGAATGATACAAGCTTTGACGCAGGTGAGGTTGTGCTGGCCTTTGGCGAGCAAGCTACCTGTACAATCATCAACGATGATATAGCGCCAACATTGACGCTAACCAAAATTGTAAATAATGATGCTGGTGGCGCTTTAGGGCCTACCGACTTTAGCCTTTATCGTGATGGAGGTTTGGCGACAAGCGGGGCCGCTGTTGCGGTCGCAGCTAATGCTGATATCGAAATCCGTGAAGATATCGTAGCGGGTTACACCGCTGGCACCTGGGAATGCGCAGACGCTAATGCAGCGGATACAGGCTGGACGCCGATTACAGGTGGTTTGGCTACCGGTACTACGGTTAATTTACTACCAGGATCAGAAGTCGTATGTACGATCACCAACGAAGACAAAGGTGTTGATCTGTCAATCGTGAAATCGGTTGACGACAATACACCTGATATTGGCCAAGAAATTACGTTCACAATGGCCGTCTCTAACGCAGGTCCTGATGAGGCAACGGGCGTAACCGTAACGGATATCGTGCCTGATGGTTTCACCTATGCTGGGTCGATTACAGGTGGTGATTCAAGCGATGATAACAATCCAACAACTACTGGCTTGAGCTGGACGATTAATTCGATACCAGCCGGAACAGGGCCAGTCTTGTTGACGTTCACCGCGACAGTCAACGCTCCGTAAAAACGGCAAACCTCGCTGTTGACGATGATTCGCTTCTTACGCCAACTGCTAAATGGCGTTCTGGCCCTGATCCTTGGATCAGGTGTCAGCGCCGTTTATGCATTGACGGAATCTGATTTCACCAATCAATCTGGTGTGCAGGGTTCGTCTATGCAGCATGAAGAGAACAGCGCCAACAATACACACAACGTGCTTGTATTGCCTAAAGGCATGACAGTTACCAAAACTGCCGATGCTTCTGCTTTGTCGTCACCCACGCAGGCAGGTGATGTTATTGCCTATCAGATTGCGATAGAAAACATCGGCCTGTTAACGCTAAGCAACATCCAATGGTCTGATTCAATCATTCCTGCTGCTTCGATGAGTTTGTTATCTGGTGATACTGATTTCGATAATGAATTAGATGCTGACGAAATATGGATTGTCGTTGGTAACTATGCCGTGACGCAAACGGATCTTGATACTAACGGAGGTGGTGATGCAGATATTGACAATACAGTTACTGTCTCGACTAACGAATTAGCAGATATTAGCGATAGCGTAGCGGTTCCTATCGTTCAAGATTCTAAAATGGCGATTGCCAAGCAAGTTGATTCATCAACGATTGGGCTGCCAACCACACTGAACTATGAAATAGAGCTTAGCAACACTGGCAACACCTCACTTACCGGAGTTGCTATAGACGACACTTTGCCTGATGGCAGCACAGCAGTATTAACAGGACCCCTTGCTGACACTGGAGCTGTTGGCGTGTTGGATGTGGGCGAAACGTGGCTTTACACTGTGAGCCATTTCGTCGATCAGGCGGTGATTGATACGGGTGCAACTCTGGTTAACACTGCTACGGCAACAAGCGCTGAAACTGGTGCTGTGTCAGTGAGTGATACCGCTGAGACCACAATAGTTAATGCGCCGTCGTTTACACTAGCCAAAGTAGTAGATGAGGTGCTAATAGATCAGCCGGGCACCCTCTCTTATTCCATTACGTTGTTTAATGATGGCAATCGGTCCTTAAACTCCGTGCAATTAAACGATACCCTGCCAGATGGGTCTGCAGGTGTGTTAGTCGGGCCTATTGCTGATATAGGGTCTGTCGGTGTTTTGGATGTAGGCGAAAGCTGGGAGTTCATTGGCAGTTATTACGCAAATCAAGCTGATATTGATGCTGGCGCTGATCTTATCAACACCATTAGCGCGACGTCTGCTGAAACAGTTTCAACCCCCTCTACGGTTTCGGCGACAACTTCTGTAGAAGCTGCGCCTGAGTTAACAGTGAGTAAGGTAGTTGATCAGGATTCGATTGCTGCACCGCTTAACTTAATCTATTCGATCGCAGTTGAAAACACGGGTAATTTATCACTAGATAATATTGTACTAAATGACACATTACCTAACGGCACGCCTGCAGTTATTACTGGGCCCAACGCTGACATTGGTCAGATCGGTAAGTTAGATGTAGGCGAGAGGTGGGAATACACTGCAAGCTACTCGGTGACGCAGTTGGATATAGATGAAGGTTTAACGCTCACCAACACCGTAACCGCGACTAGCAATCAAACATCGCCAGCACTAGCAACGGATACGGCACTAACAACCATTACTCGTTCACCTGAGTTTTCGGTAAGCAAAGTGGTTGATCAAGCGACTGTGACGCAACCATCAGTATTGGCGTATCAAATTGAAATTCAGAACACAGGCAACACATCTTTATCTTCAATCAACATTACAGACACTATGCCTGATGGTACGGCTGGCGTTTTAACTGGGCCATCTGGTGATGCAATGGTAGGTTCGGTTTTAGATGTGGGAGAAACCTGGGTTTACACAACGCAGTACACAGTGTCGCAAGATGACATCAATGCCGGTGTTGATTTGGTAAACGAGATTGACGTCACTACCTTTGAGGCGGGTGGTGTATCAAGTCGAGCAACAACGGTTGTTTCGCAAACCCCTGGTTTAAATATTAGCAAGCAAGCGGTAGACACTTTCTATACCGCAGCCGGTGATACTGTCAATTTTGATCTGTTGATAGTTAATAACGGTAATGTTGGTTTGGCCGATCTTACCATCAGTGATCCTCTCGCGGATCCTGGTAGCGTGAATTGCGCGCAAGCAGAACCATTCCAGCTACTGCCTGGGCAATCTGTAGCGTGTTCTGCTGTTGTCACGGTTACAGCTGATCATGTTGCGGCAACTGAGCTTACTAATCAAGCTAGCGTTTCGGGTATTGATTCCTTGGGTGCTGATATCACTGCGCAAAGTGTTTTAGCGACGGTGGTAATGGATCGGATACCACCTGTAG
>CALGND010000052.1 GCA_937958675.1 uncultured Granulosicoccaceae bacterium | reverse complement strand
ATGCGAATGCAGTTGGTTGAGCCATTACGCGAGCTATTCAAAGACGAAGTGCGCCGTATTGGTGCTGATATGGGGCTGCCCGCAACTATGGTTTACCGCCATCCCTTTCCTGGTCCTGGTTTAGGCGTGCGTATACTCGGCGAAGTGAAAAAAGAATACGCGGAGACCTTGCGCCAAGCTGATGCCATCTTTATGGACGCATTGCGTAAACACGATTTGTACGACAAAGTATCTCAGGCGTTTGCAGTATTTTTGCCGGTTAAGTCTGTTGGTGTGACAGGTGATGGCAGAAGATATGACTATGTCATAGCGTTACGCGCTGTTGAAACAATTGATTTCATGACGGCTCGCGCTGCGCATTTGCCCTATGAATTTTTGGATGAGGTGTCACGTTCGATATGCAATAGCATTTCTAACGTTTCGCGAGTCACCTACGATATCTCCAGTAAACCGCCTGCCACGATTGAGTGGGAATAGCTCCGTAAGCGTCATCGCGGCTGTACGCGATCACAGAGCTTCACGCCAAGTCATCCGGCACTGATCCCACCAAAGCACAGACCCGGAGCGAGTACTTTGGAGGGATGAGTGCCTACATCGTAACGACATGATAGTTCGATCTAACTTATTGATGACAAACCACTGACGCATTTGGCGTTGTGATTCCTGCAACCACTGCTAATCTCTTTAGTTACTAGAGACTAAACGTGCGCGAATGTGCCCGAGAATTACGATTAATATGATCAAGAACCTTTTCGCTATAACGCTGGTTGGCCTGCTGGCCACATCATCGTTTGCGCTGTCGAATGAGCTGATCACTCGCAATGATAGCGATGATGATGGCATCGTTGATACAGCTGATATCGACGACGATAATGATGGTGTGCCTGATATTTGGGAAATTGCTGAAGACGGGGCTGACATCGACTCCGACAAAGACGGTATGCCTGATAGGCTCGACCTTGATAGTGATAACGATAGTTTGCTCGACTGGCAAGAGTCTGGTGGTTCTCGTGTGGGCAATTTTTCGAGTCTGGTGGTTGATGCTGGCAGGCTACAGGGCGAAGTGGGTTTAAACGGTATGCTCAATATTTTTGAGCTCAATAAAGATGGTCGGCAACTTGTTTATGGCTTACTTGATAGCGATGCGGATGGAGTGCCTGATTTAAAAGATCTGGATTCGGATAATGACGGTCTTCCGGATATGCGCGAAGCGGGTGTTCTCGTCACTCTGGACAATGATGGCGATGCTCGAATAGATGCGCCCCCCGGTTCGGTTGGCAGAGACGGGATACCTGATCAGCTGCAAAAAGTGAATGATCAATCGTGCTGTGATCTAAATGGAGATGGTGCAGACGATCTGACGCCGCGAAACTCGGACTTAAGCGACTTCCCTGATTTTCAGGATCACGATAGCGACAATGATGGCGTAAGCGATTTGGTGGAAGCGGGTGGTTTTGACGCGGATGCGAACGGTATGGTCGATGACTTCCGTGATAGTAATGGTGATGGGCTGGATGACAGCCTTATTACGCTGCCATTGGCTTTTATCGATACCGACAGTAATGGCGCACTTGCTGAAGTGGATCTTGCCGAAAAACCTTCGAGCGGTGAGAGCTCAGGTAACGACATTCAGGACGACCCAACAGGGGTTGGGAACATTGAACCTGTGCGCGAACCTGTAGAGCGTCCGGGCAACAGCGGCATGCCGCTCAATGATGCTCCGCTGGAAGATGATTCATCGTCCTCAGTGCAAACTGGTTTGAATGCATCGGGATGTTCGATAGCATCGAGTTCATATGATTTTCTATTGATGTTTTTGGTTATCTTTAGCTTAGCTGTACTGGGTTGGCGATTTACTTTGCGAAGAGTGAATTGAATGAATCTGTTTTATAAAGGTGTCAGTATGAGAGCGGTTGTTGTTGTGGTATTGACTATTTTTCTGGCGGCTTGTGGTTCAAGTGGCGATAAGCGTTTAGCTGCACCTGATCAGGACGGTGATGGTATTGCAGATGCTCAAGATGAGTGTGCAAACAGCGCTGTCGACAGTATTGTGGATGAGGCTGGATGTGCCTTGTTTTCTGGTCCAATAGAGAATCTTGTATTTAAGGCAGGCGATCATCGCCTAGACGGAAACTCAAGGAAGGTTTTGGATAACTTGATCGCTGAACTAGCTCGGCATCCGACGGTCTCTATTTCATTGGATGGGCATACTGATAACCGGGGTAGTGCGGAAACTAACCTGCAATTGTCTAAAAAGCGTGTGATGTCTGTAGTACGATATTTGGTGTCCAATGGTGTGGAGGGCAGACGCCTCAAGCCTTACGGTTATGGCGAAAGCGCACCGATTGTTAGCAACGCAACACCGGAAGGTCGAGCCCGTAATCGGCGAATTGATGTTGATATTGTTGCACAGTAATACCAATAGCCACCCCCGCGTCGTAAGCTTATTGCTATCGACTTTACAGGTATGAATCTAAAGAATGAACGCCGTAACCAATCTGAAAAAACTAACTAAAATGGGCAAGCTGTCAGCATCACTGGCCGTAGTGTTAACTATTGCGGCTTGTGGCAGCGTACCTGTTCAGCCGCAACAGCCTGAAGAGAATGACTTGTTGGTTGCCACATTGCCCGATGGTTCGATTCGGTTTGATACCGAGGACCAGCGAATTGCCAAGCTTTGGTCAGCATCTGAGCAAGCTCGTCTCGAGGACAATAATGAAAAGGCCTTGGAGTATCTCTACCAGGCGCTCGAAATTAGCCCTCAAAACAGTCTGTTATGGAGTAGGGCGGCCGAGGTACAGCTGGAAAACAGCGAAGCCGCAATAGCAGAGAATTTTGCCAGCAAGTCCAATCTATTTGCTGAAAGCAATGCCCCCTTAATGCACCGTAACTGGCTTATCATAGAGCATGCCCGCAGCCTGCGAGGCGATTTGCTTGGCGTTAGAAGTGCACACAAGAAAGTTCAGGAATACCAGTACGCTCGTTGAGAGGCCGTTAGTCGCTAATACCTTAGTTAATGAACTATGGGTTGTTGAACTATGGCTTATAGAACTTTTAGGTACTAAACCAGTAGCTAATACACCGCCAGCAGAGTCGCGCTCGGCACTTTATTTTCTGGAGCATGGAGGCACCAGTGGAATATCCGTTTGAATCGCTAACAAGTGCGCTGGGTGATGATGGCCCGATTGCACAGTACCTTCCTGGGTTTGCACCACGCCGTGAACAACAGCACCTCGCAGAAGCCATACACCGCGCCCTAGAAGATAAAACTGTATTAGTAGGTGAGGCCGGCACTGGCACCGGCAAAACGTTTGCTTATTTGTTGCCTGCGCTGATGAGCGGCCAACGGATTATTATCTCCACTGGTACTCGCCACCTTCAAGACCAACTTTTTTATTCTGACTTACCGTTAGTAAAACGGGCGCTAAATCTAAGCGTGGATATTGCTTTGCTTAAGGGGCGGGCTAATTATCTTTGCCGTCATCGTTTGCAGCGTGCTATGCGCCAACCTAGTTTAAGCGACGAAAAACATCAGCGGCATTTACGCATTCTCCACGATTGGGCTCGCACCACCACCACTGGTGATGTCGCTGAGGTGTTGGATGTCCCCGAAGATTCATTAACGTGGAGCTTCATCACGTCCAACGAAGATTTTTGCTCACAGCACGAATTCGATGATCTAGAGGATTGCTTAATTCATCGAGCTCGCAAGCGTGCGCAAGAGGCTGATATCGTTGTCGTTAATCATCATCTACTGTGTGCTGATCTTGCCTTAAAAGAGATGGGTTTTGGTGACCTATTGCCAAGTGCCAATGGCTTTATCGTTGATGAGGCACATCAGCTTCCAGAAATTGCAGCACAGTTTTTTGGCCGTAAATTAAGCAGTCGGCAGTTACTAGACTTGGCTCGCGATACCGTACAGGAGCAAATGCTCGAAGCCTCGGACATGGCTGAACTGCGTGAACAAGCAATGCAACTAGAAAGTGCCGTGAGGTATTTTCGATTGGCTTTTGATATCGACCCAGGTAGAGGGTCTTGGGTGTCGGTGGCCAACAAAAATGACTTAGAGCGCGAGCTCGAGCGTTTAGAAATAGTATTGGGTAATCTTCGGGATGAATTAGAAAAAGTCGCTGAACGCGGCAAAGGTTTAGAGGGATGTTATAAGCGCGCTGTGTTGCATACTGAGTCACTTGATCGCTATGTGGGCAATGCAGCTGATGGGCAATATGTCCATTGGTACGAAACCTATCGCACCGGATTTAGTCTAAACATGACGCCAATGACAGTGGCGGCGCCTTTTCAGCAAGCGATG
The DNA here is from genome assembly GCA_937958675.1 of uncultured Granulosicoccaceae bacterium. Lineage (GTDB taxonomy): Bacteria > Pseudomonadota > Gammaproteobacteria > Granulosicoccales > Granulosicoccaceae > Granulosicoccus. The sequence continues at coordinate 916 of CALGND010000052.1, read as the reverse complement.
CAAGCCATGGCATCCAGTTGGGTGTTTACCTCGGCAACACTTGCAGTGGGCGGAGACTTCAGCCATTTTAAAAACCAGCTGGGCATTGAATCAGCTGATGAGTTGCAAGTTGATAGCCCGTTTGATTATCGTCGAAACACGCTATTGTATCTTCCAGAAGGTTTGCCAGAACCCTCACATCCAGGCTATACCCGAAGCGCCATGCAAGAAATGTTGCCAGTGCTTGAAGCCAGTCAGGGTAGGGCATTTCTGCTGTTTACCAGTTATCGTGCCCTAAATGAAGCGCAGCGTTTTTTCGAAGGTAAACTCGATTTTCCCATTTTATGCCAAGGGCAAATGCCCAAGCGCGAGTTGTTGGAAGCATTTCAATCGGTGGGCAATGCGGTGTTGCTTGGCACCAGTAGTTTTTGGGAAGGCGTGGATGTACGCGGCGAAGCATTGTCCTGCGTTATCATCGACAAACTACCGTTTGGTTCGCCGGGTGATCCAGTAATGGGCGCGCGTATCGAACACATGAAGCAAGCGGGCGGTAATCCGTTTTTTGAGCATCAATTGCCGCAAGCAGCCATCGCGTTAAAGCAAGGTGTTGGACGATTGATACGGGATGTCACTGATACCGGCGTGTTGGTATTATGCGATCCGCGCATTCGAACTAAGCATTATGGCGAAATATTTATTAATAGTTTGCCACCAATGCCGATTACCCGCGATGTATCTGAAGTGCAGACCTTTTTTAAGCGCGAAAGAGAAAGCTACAGAGAAGACGCCGCAGAGCTTGACTAATTAACGATAACGCCTAACGTCATCGCCTAAGGCCAACACTATGAATATACTTGCCTTCGATACTGCCACCGATGCTTGTAGCGTAGCCTTGCTTAGCGGCCAGAGTACGCTCATTTATCATCAACACAAGCCA
>CALGND010000051.1 GCA_937958675.1 uncultured Granulosicoccaceae bacterium | reverse complement strand
CGAGACGCAGACCTTCGTGTTTGGACGAATGGCCAGCAAGCCCATATTGTCACCGTTCCGACAATTCTCTGCACCGGTTAATTTGGTTTGGAACTGTAGCGATGAAGATCTTGCTATGTTATTGGGTGCTGATAGTGACGGTTTTAACCAATGGGATGCGTCACAGCGTTTAGCCACCCGGGTCATTGAACGAACACTAAAAGATCGTGCGGCGGCGTCGGATACGCTCTACCTTGAAGCCATTGGAAAAGTCATTAACGACAACGCACTGGATGCGGCGATTAAAGCTGAAATTTTATCGTTACCTTCGCTCGATACCTTGGCCGAATCACAAACCGTTGTGGATGTTCAAAAGCTCCATGATGCACGTAAGGCTGTACAGTCCGCTATCGTTGAACAACATCAAGCACAGCTTAAAGCAATTGTTCAATTGCAGCTGGCGGATACACAGCCTTACAAGGTTGAGCACGGACAGATTGGAAAGCGCGCGTTGGCAAATTGTGCACTTGGTTTGTTAACGGTTTTACCAGAACAACACTGGCTAGCTTTGGCGTCAGAACAATACCGTACAGCTGGCAACATGACTGATCGGGTAGCGGCATTGTCTGCACTTATGCATGCCAAAGGCAATGAACGAACCGAGGCGTTGGTGGATTTTTACCAACGCTTCGAGGATCAGAGGTTAGTCATAGATAAGTGGTTCAGCATTCAAGCCACAGTGCCGTCTGATGATGCGGTTGATACTGTAATGAGGTTGAGTGAGCACCCAGCATTTGAGCTGGGTAATCCCAATCGCGTTAGATCATTAATTGGTGCCTTTGCACATGGTAATCCTGTTGGCTTACATAGTGAGGGTGGTCGTGGATATCGTTTGCTGTCTGACTATGTATTAACCCTAGATGCAAAAAATCCGCAAGTGGCGGCTCGAATGGTTGGGCCACTAACTCGTTGGCAACGTTTTACGCCGGCGAACGCCGCCTTGATGAAAGGTGAGCTGAAACGTATTGCTGATACAAAAGTGTCAGCGGATGTATACGAGATCGTCAGTAAGAGCTTAGATGTGTAGTTGGGCCAGCCAGCCAAGATAACTGGTGGAGCTGCTGGTGAGTGAATACTATTTTTTATCAAGAAACGGCTCGTAAACCAACACGAGTGAATTTTCATTTGTTGTCATTAGCGTGACGGCGACAAAAACTGTCGCGCATACAACTTTTATTTGGCAAGTGAAACCAAAATGTTAACAAATTAAACATGCCTCTCCGTAAACCCAACGGTTTTGAATTGCCATGCTACGTTCCCTAAGTTAGTTAAACAGTTCGCCTTGAACACGAGCTGTGCAGTAAAGCAACACGGAGACATAGTAATGACAGACGAAAGAAGAAATGGGACGGTGAAGTGGTTTGATAATGCTAAAGGTTATGGCTTTATCATCAGCCCCGAAGGCGAGGATGTATTTGTGCACTATCGCGTTATTGTTGGTGAGGGCTACCGATCTCTTTCTGAAGGACAACAGGTTGAGTTTGTAGCCACCCGCGGTGACAAAGGTTGGCAAGCCTCTGAAGTCGAAGCCGTGTCAGCTGCCGCCGGCTAAAAGCCAAATCGAACAGAGTCATTTCGCGAAGGTGGATTAGTGCCCTCTGGGGTGGTCCATCTGCATACCAAGCATGAATTCGGGCCGCCGGAACGCACCTTCGTGTGAATGACTTGGGCGTCTTGGAGGGTTGTGGTCGGTTTATTGCCTATACTCATGCATGTTCAATAGCCCGGTAGGGCCTCATGCGTGAACCCAATCAGTTCGACCTCCTGCGCACGCGCCGATTCGCACCGTATTTTATGGTTCAGGTGCTGGGTGCATTTAACGATAATCTGTATAAAAATGGCCTTGTCGCCTTAATCGCGTTTATCCCCGCAACCCTTGCCAGTACTGGCCTAAATCAGGGCTTGTTAATCAATCTGTGCGCGGGCGTTTTCATACTGCCGTTCTTTCTCTTCTCGTCTATCGCTGGCCAATTGGCTGACAAATACGATAAAGCTGCGCTTATTCGTAAGGTCAAGATAGGCGAAATGGTGATTATGGCCTTTGCGGCGGCTGCGTTACTGTTCAATAGCCTAACGCTGATGATTGTTGTGCTGTTTTTGATGGGTACGCAGTCCACCTTTTTTGGCCCAGTGAAATACGGCATTCTGCCTCAGCATCTTGATGAGTCAGAGCTAGTGGGCGGCAATGGCATGGTCGAGCTGGGTACATTTCTGGCGATATTGTTCGGCACCATCGTCGGTACTCAGCTTATTCTAAAAACTGATGGGCAAGCGCTGCCCTTGATCATTGCGATTTTGGCGGTTGCATTATTTGGATATATTGCCAGTCGTAAGATCCCTGCTGCGCCTCCAGGTGACCCTGATCTTGAGGTGAGTTACAACATCATTGGCGAAACTACTCGGCTCATCAGATATACCAAAAAAAACCGAGTTATCTTTCAGGCGATTTTAGGTATTTCGTGGTTCTGGTTTATGGGCGCGACCTATCTTGCTCAGTTTCCGATTTACGCAAGCGAAGTTCTAGGTGGTAGTGGCGATGTGTTCACCTTGTTGTTGGCCGTATTCTCAATTGGTATTGCCTTAGGCTCAGCCTTGTGTGAAAAGCTCTCCGGTGGAATGGTAGAAATTGGCTTAGTGCCTTTTGGCGTGCTGGGTATCACGATTTTTGGGCTTGATCTTTACTTTGCTACACCTGATGCCCCCTTAGGCGTTGATTTAGGCGTGTGGGCGTTTATTACATCTCAAGGTGCTTGGCGAGTGCTGATGGATATTTTGTTTATCGGCTTGTTTGGTGGATTTTATATCGTGCCGCTCTATGCACTTATTCAGCAGCGCAGCCATCGTTCTAAGCTGGCCAGAGCTATCGCTTGTAACTCAGTGATGAATGCGATTTTTATGGTGATGTCGGCAATCGTGGCTGGAGTCATGATTTATTTTGGATTCTCAATCGCGCAGATGTTTCTGGCCATGGCAATTATGAACGCGGTGGTAGCGATCTACTTATTCAGATTAGTTCCAGAATTTTTAATGCGATTTCTGATCTGGTTGCTAATCCACACCATGTATCGAGTAAAGAAAACTGGCATGCAAAACATACCTGAAGAAGGCGCAGTGGTGGTGACTGCCAATCATGTTAGCTTTGTTGATGCTTTGATCGTTGGAGGTTGCATAAGGCGCCCAGTGCGCTTTGTTATGTACTACAAAATTTTTGCTATCCCAGTGCTGAATTTTATATTTCGAACTGCTAGGGCGATTCCTATCGCGGGCGCGAAGGAGGATCCTGAAATGTTTGCCAGTGCGTTTACACAGATGCAAGCCGCGATTAATGATGGTGATGTGTTGTGTATATTCCCTGAAGGCCAGATTACTCATGATGGGGAAATGAACCCATTTAAAGCGGGCGTCATTAAACTACTGGAAAAAACACCGGCGCCGGTGGTGCCGATGGCCTTACAAGGATTGTGGGGAAGCTTTTTTAGTCGCAAAGGTGGCCCGGCTTTTGGCAAAATGCCACGTCGGTTTAACGCCAAGATAGGCTTAAATATCGGTGAGCCAATCGCCGCTGAAGATGTCACACTGGCTGTCTTGGAAGAAAAAACACTAGCCTTACGTGGTGATCGTTTGTGATGTTGGATTTAGCAAAACCTGAAGGTAAGCTCATGCATGAATTGTCGTTTCCGATTCGATGGGGAGATATGGATGCGCTAGGGCATGTGAATAATATTATGTATTTTCGTTATTTTGAGCATGTAAGGCTTGATTGGTACGATTCACTAAGCCGTACAACGTTGGGCACTGAGACAACTGGTTTTGTTATAGTCGACAACCACGCTGAGTATTTAAAACCTTTACTATATCCAGCTAATATTACTGTGAGCATGGGTGCGCATTCCCCGGGTAGAAGCTCGTTTATCTCTAGTTACACTATCAGTGATGAAAACCAACTGTACACAGTAGGTTCGGCTAAGGTGGTGTGGGTGGACACTAGTAAAAATAAAAGTATTCCCTTACCGGATCACATCAGACAAATGCTTCCAGAGTCGACATGAACTCAAACGTTACTGAATTTTGCCGTCAATGCGGTAAGCCGTTAGCGTCGCGCGTGCCTGACGGGGACAACCGAGAAAGAGGGGTGTGTACCGCTTGTGGCTTCATTCAGTACGATAACCCAAAAAATATCGTAGGTTGTTTACTGGAATGGCAAGGCAAGGTGTTGCTGTGTAAGCGTGCAATCGAGCCTCGACACGGTTATTGGACGCTACCAGCTGGGTTTATGGAAAATAACGAAACAACGCTGGAAGGTGCAGCTCGTGAAGCCCATGAAGAAGCGCATGCTCAGTGTGATAATCTGCGATTGTTTGGTGTCTACAACCTACCCAGAATCAGTCAAGTGTACTTGATGTTTTTCGGCCGCCTGCGCGATGGCTTTGCCGAAGCCGGAGATGAAACCTTAGAGGTTAAGCTCTTTAAAGAAAGCGAAATACCGTGGAAGGATCTTGCGTTCCCGGTCGTCACTGAATCGCTCAATCGTTACTATGAAATGTGTGAAGAGCGTAGCCGGCAGGTGCACTATGCGGATATTTTGAATAGGCCAGGAGAGCCGCTGATTATTCAACGGCTGCCCTAGTCGCCCTTCTAGTTGCATGTCGTCCCGGCGTTGTTTTCGCCGGGACCCATCTCAACTTAATCTCAACTTATAAGAGATGCGCAACCGATGAAAAATAGTTATTCCGGACAGCATTGCACCTTCTTGAGGGTGATGTGCTTAGAGCTCGCGCAGTTCGCGCCGTAGGATCTTGCCCACGTTGGTTTTAGGTAATTCATCAACAAATTGCACAACCTTCGGGCGCTTATAGCCAGTGAGTTCTTCCTTGCAGTGAGCAAGCACTTGCTCTTCAGTTAAGTTTGGATCCTTTTTAACGATTACCACTTTTACGATTTCGCCTGAGTGATCATCGGGGATACCAATGGCGCCTGCTTCAAGCACACCAGGCATCATCGCCAGTACGCTTTCGATCTCGTTTGGATAGACGTTAAAGCCGGATACCAAAATCATATCTTTTAATCGATCTACGATTCTGAAAAATCCTTTTTCATCCATGATGGCAACATCACCTGTGTGTAACCAGCCTTCGCTATCGATAGTGTTAGCTGTTTCTTCAGGCTTGTTCCAGTAGCCCTTCATCACCTGCGGGCCACGAATACAAAGTTCGCCTGACTCACCTACTGGCAATGCTTTGTTATCTGGGTCGCGAATCGATGCATCCGTTGATGATAAAGGTAAGCCAATTGAATCGTTAAAACCGTCTAGGTTGAAGGGGTTGATACAAGCAGCTGGGCTAGTTTCAGTTAGGCCATAGGCTTCGATCAAAGGGTTGCCTGTGACTTGTTTCCATTCATCGGCAACTGCGCGTTGCACCGCCATGCCACCGCCCAAGGTTAGCTTTAACGATGAAAAATCGAGTTCGCTGAAGCCTGGAGTGTTGAGCAGTGCATTAAACAAAGTATTTACACCAGTGAAGGCCGTGAACTTGTGCTTTTTTAGCTCTTTAACAAAGCCTGGCATATCACGAGGGTTAGTGATCAGCACATTGTGCGCACCAAGCTTCATATAGGTTAGACAGTTGGCTGTTAGTGCAAATATGTGATAAAGCGGTAGCGCTGTGATGATGAGTTCGTTGCCTTCGTCAGGCTCTGATGCCTCTATCCAGTGATAAGCCTGTGTAATGTTGGCTGTCATATTGCCGTGCGTTAGCATCGCGCCTTTTGCAACACCTGTGGTGCCTCCGGTGTACTGCAAGAATGCAAGGTCGTCATGGTTAAGCGTAGCGGTGGCCGCTGGCAAGCTTGCACCTTTGGCGAGTACGTCTTTAAACGAATGCGAGCCTGGTAAGCTAAAAGGCTTGACCATTTTCTTAACGTATTTAATGACGAAGTTCAAAATCATCGATTTTGGAAAGCTAAGCATGTCACCAAAGCGCGTGGTGATAACGGTTTTGACGTCGGTGTGCTCGATGACATCGGCAAGAGTGTGTGCAAACGCTTCGACCACTAAAATCGCTTTTGCTCCTGAATCCTTGAGCTGATGTTCAAGTTCACGATCGGTGTAGAGTGGATTAGTGTTCACTACCACTAAGCCTGCGCGTAAAGCACCAAATACAGCAACAGGGTATTGCAGCAAGTTGGGCATCATGATGGCGATGCGATCACCTTTCACTAGGCCTGCTTCGTGTTGTAGCCAAGACGCGAACTGTTGCGTGGCCTTGTCTAGCTCTGTATAGCTAATTGTTTTGCCAAAGTTGGTAAACGCAGGGTTGTTGGGATATTGGTCAATTGATTGAGTGAAGATATCCACAACTGAGCTATAGGTGTTCGGATCAATCTCAGCTGGGACACCTGCCGGGTATGATTTAAGCCATGGTTTAGTTTCCACGGTGTTTCTCCAAGTTCTAACGATTGATGCGCTACACACAGCCTGCGCAGGAATACTTCAATTCACTCCACAAATTAATTGTGGAGCTAAGCTGCTTTTCCGCAGCATTTTTTATGTTTCTTTCCACTGCCGCAAGCGCATGGATCGTTACGCCCTTGCTTGGCTTCATCCCGTCTAAATTGTTGTACTTGTGGGACCTCAGCATCTTTAAAAAACCATTCGCCATTGTATTTTTCGAACAGCGCCATCTCGTGATGGGTGTAGCGTTGTTTGTTGGTGTCTCGGTAGCGTGCTCGGAATTCTATTCGACCTTCGCCATCGTCTTCCTCTCCGCCTTCCACGCTCATGATTTCTAGGCCAAGCCATTCAGACTCACGAGCCCACTGGGCAGTCGCGTTTTCATCAATATCCGTACGCTTTGCTGGGTGGTGAGTTTTGAGGATAAACGCCATGTTGGCCAATGTGTGTGCTGTGTAGCGAGCACGCATTAGTTGTTCGGCAGTGGTGGCAGCGGCGGCACCCTCGATAATCGGATTGCAACACTGAGCTAATTCAGCTCCAGAGCCGCACGGACAAGACGACATAGCGATATACCAGTAAGTTTAATCGGGTGACAGTTTATCCTAAACCGCTAATTGTTGAGACCGTAATGCCTTATCGACGCTCTATCAGGCCCTCTTTAACGGATTCTCGCGATTAGTGCTGATAAACGCGGTTGCCATCTGCATCTCGCTGATACGGGAAGCGTAATTGCTTGGCCTGCAGCCCTAGTAGCTCAAGCTGGGCTCGATCGCGATAAGCATCATGAGAGGCGAACTCAAATTGATAATCTCGTCGCCAGCAAAAACGGCCCTGTGTATCCCGTGCCGGGCGCATACGTTTTAGGACAACCGTTTGATCCAGTAGTTGCACCCCTTCTCGCTGGCAGGCTAGGCGTGCAATGGCGACTGCAGACTCTTTGGCTCGCATGCCTGACCACCATAGCCCCACAGCTGCAGCCGGTATGGCAATCATTAGTATGCTCCAGTAAAAGCTTGTTCCGACCACATCGACTCCGCTGAGTATGTCGACAATGTACTGCCGAACGGTTGACACCTTATAATAGGCGTTAATATTAGAAATTAACCCCTAACAGGAAATCCAATGGCTAATAATCTCGATGCACAAACACAACTAGAGCTTGAAGCGGCCGCATTTAGGCGTTTGATTGCACATTTTGACGAACGAAAGGATGTGCAAAATATCGATATGATGAATCTTGCCGGTTTTTGCCGCAATTGTTTATCTAAGTGGTATGCAGCAGAGGCTGAGTCGCGCGGATTGGAAATTGACTATGATGCTGCTAGGGAGCGCGTATATGGGATGCCTTACGACGAGTGGAAAAAGCAGTACCAAACTGAGGCCACTCCCGAACAACGAGCAGAATATGCCAAAAAACATAGCTAAAATACCCCTAGAGGGCTTCTTGGCCGATGCATAGCCCTGAGGTTTATCATCAAGAGCTGGTCGCCTTGCTGGATAGTCCGGCGGCCGAGCTGTGCGTTATAGGGCAGCTTAGCCCCGCATTACAACAGCATTTGGGTAATGCAAAGGTGCATTCCCACGATAATATCCAGCAATTCCTTGAGGCTGATGCAAGCATGCAGCCACCCAGCGTGTTGGTGTTGATTCAAGCCGATGTTATCGACACACTACCCAGCCAATTAGGCACAATTTGCCAACGATTTCCAAACCAAGTGTTGATTGAACTTCAATATGATCCTAATGACAAAACAGCGGCGCTTAACTTTAGGCAAGCCTGTTTTGCGATGGGCTTTAGGCGGGCATTGAATATGGTCAGTGACGGTTCGGAATATCAGCTTTACGAATATCGACTCAAAAATTATAAACAGGCGCCTGATTGGCTGAATTCTCGTTTTTGGGCTAATCCAGAGCGATTTAACATACGTTGACTAACCCGTTACTGAAACAATGACCACTGCGCTTGGCTATGTGGGCATGATGTGTGAATTGGTGTAACGTATATGCATAAAATAAAACTCACAACTTTGAGATCTGGTTCAGGAGCAGCTTTGCTCAGGGCCTTATCGCTGCGACTATGCATATCTCACTTTTTAGCGCTTTCTGACTATCCTTTGTCCAATGCCAATGATCTTTATAAACAAACAAGGAGTACGCAGTGAGCGCGATAGAAATAACTGAATTGCTGGGTGACGGCATCGGACCTGAATTGGCCGAGTCTGTACATCAGGTTGCTGACTCACTGCCAGTGGACTTTAAGTTTATTCCTGTGGACTGGAGCTTAGAGACCCGCGAAGCCCGTGGCGATGACGCAATTGATGATGCATATGAATCGATGCAAAAAACTAAACTGGCGGTTAAGTATCCAACGGTTACCAACAAGCGCAGCCCAAATGCTCTGATACGCAAGCGCTGCAATTTCAGCGTCATCTATCGTCCTGCGATCTCGATCAAAGGTATTCACTCTAATTTTAAAGAAGACGTCAACTTACACATTGTGCGAATCGCCACTGGCGGTACCTACGATGACCCAGGTCAGTTGATCGGCAAAGACGCTGCGGTTTCTCTGCGTATGGTAGAACGCCTGCCGTGCCAGCAAGCAGCACGTTTTGCTTTCGATCTTGCTCGTAGAAAGGGCATGGCTTATGGTGATAGCCATTACAGTGTTACCTCTTCTTCGAAACACACTATTCAGCGAGTGACCGACGGTCTGTTTGAAGAGGTTGTCGCCAATGTCGCGGCTAAAAATACTGATGTAGAGCACCATGTTGAATTGTTCGACGCCTTGCTGGCCAAGATCATCATCGACCCAACCCAATATGAAGTCGTATTGGTGTTAAATGAATACGGTGATTTTCTTTCTGATATGGCCTCAGGCCTGGTCGGTAGTCTAGGCACAGGCGCGAGTGGCAACTATTCTTTTGATGAAAACGATCAGGTCGATATTGCGATGTTTGATCCAGCGGGTGGCACTGCGCCAGATATCGCGGGAAAAAATGTGGCTAATCCTGCGGCCGTACTATTGGCTTTTGGCATGTTGCTTAATCATGTAGATCGTTACGACTTAGGGCATGCGCTGCGCATGAGCTTACTAAATGCTATTGAATCAGGTCAAAGCACGCGCGATTTAGGCGGTAAGCTAAACACTGACGAATTCACCAAGGTTGTCATAGACAACATTCCGGCTCATTTGTAGCCGGTATTTTTTGATTGATAGGGATTAGCTCATGAGTTCAATGAAAGCGAAATTCGAATCGAGCATGTTAGGTGGTGCTAACTCACCATATCTAGAGCACATGTACGAAGCTTATCTTCGCGACCCTAATTCGGTTGATGAGAAGTGGCGGGATTACTTTGCAGCCTTGCCGATGGTAAGTGATCATGCTCGAGATATACCGCATTCAGAAATACGTGATCACTTTTATAATCTTACACGTAACGGGTCTGCGCGCCCAGTTGCGAGCGCCGGTGACGCATCATCGGCGCATCAGTTAAAACAAATATTTGTTAGCCAGTTGATTAACGCCTACCGGGTGCGGGGCCACCAACTGGCCGCTACTGATCCTTTGGGAGAAGAAACCACAGCCAGCGTCCGTGAACTGCGCTTGCATGAAAACGGATTGTCCGATGCTGATCTGGATACAGTGTTCCCAACGCCATCATTAGAAGGTATTGATCAGGCTTCACTACGGGACATCGTTAGTCATTTACAGCGTTGTTACTGCTCTTCGATCGGTTATGAGTATATGTACATCGATCACACACCTCAAAAAGAGTGGTTGCAACAGCGCGTTGAGAGCGTTGCATCTGCGCCATTGCTTAATCCGGATACTAAGAAATGGATTCTACAGCGTGTTACTGCCGCCGAGAGTTTAGAGCGTCACCTTGGGTCTCGCTACGCTGGGCAAAAACGTTTCTCATTAGAAGGCGGTGAGAGCTTAATCGTTGTGATGAGTGAGCTTGTACGCCGAGCAGGCGCTGCTGGCGTAAAGGACATGGTTATTGGTATGGCCCACCGCGGTAGGCTAAATGTTTTGGTTAATATCTTAGGTAAAAATCCAGCAGAACTATTCTCAGAGTTTGAAGGTAAGCACAAGGGTTCCAAAAATGAAAACTTATCTTCTGGCGATGTTAAATACCACCAAGGTTTTTCATCTGATCTAAAAACAGCAACTGGCCATATGCATTTGGCCTTGGCATTTAACCCATCGCATCTAGAAATCGTTTCTCCGGTGGTTGAGGGGTCGGTTCGCTCGCGTCAAGATCGTTACGGTGATAACGACGGTGACTGGGTTATACCGGTTGCGATTCATGGCGATGCTGCGTTTGCAGGTCAAGGCGTTGTGATGGAAACCTTCAACATGGCGGATTCGCGTGGGTTTTCAACCAAAGGCACTGTGCATATTATAGTGAACAACCAAATCGGTTTTACTACCAGTAACGCGGATGATGCGCGTTCAACGACCTACGCTTCAGATGTGGCGAAAATGATCAACGCGCCTATTTTTCACGTCAATGCCGACGATCCGGAGGCAGTCTATTTTGTCACTCAGCTGGCATTGGATTTCAGGCAAACGTTTAAAAAGGATGTCGTTATCGATATGGTTTGTTATCGCCGCCATGGCCATAACGAAACTGATGAGCCGTCTGTTACACAGCCCATTATGTACAAAACCATTAAATCATTGCCCACTACGCGCAAGTTGTACGCAAAGAAGCTGGTGGATGAAGGTGTTGTGTCGGCGGTAGAAACCGACGAGATGATCGACAACTATCGCAACGCCCTGGATGCTGGTGAAACGGTTGCTCCCAATGTGGTGGTGGGTATTAACGAAGCACCTGAGCTACACGTTGATTGGCACAGCTATAACGAAACAGATTGGCGGGCAGAATACAATTCAAAAGTTGAGCTTTCTACGATTCAAAGCTTGGCTAATAAACTAACCGATATTCCTGATGGCTTTGCTTTGCAGTCTCGAGTCAAAAAAATACTCGAGGATCGTCGTAAAATGACAGCCGGTGCTACACCTATCGACTGGGGGTATGCGGAGACCTTAGCCTATGCCACGCTAGTTAATGATGGCTATGCGGTGCGTTTATCCGGACAAGATTGTGGGCGCGGTACGTTTGCACACAGGCATGCCGTATTGCATCATCAAACAGAAAAGTCCGCTTATGTGCCATTGCGCGAGCTAGGCAACGATAAGGCAAATTTTCTTGTTATTGATTCAGTGTTATCAGAAGAAGCCGTGTTGGCTTTTGAATATGGCTACGCTACCGCTGATCCAAACACGCTGGTTATTTGGGAGGCGCAATTTGGTGACTTTGCCAATGGTGCGCAGGTTGTCATCGATCAATTTATTAGTTCAGGCGAAACCAAGTGGGATCGTTTGTGTGGCTTAACGTTATTACTACCTCACGGTTATGAGGGGCAAGGGCCTGAGCACTCATCTGCTCGTATCGAACGTTTTATGCAGCTGTGCGCAGAAGACAACATGCAGGTTTGTGTGCCAAGCACACCAGCACAGGCGTATCACATGTTGCGTCGGCAGATGGTGAGAGCCATGCGCCGCCCAATGATTGTTATGTCGCCAAAAAGTTTGCTTCGTCATCCCTTGGCTGTTTCTACTCTGGAAGATTTGGCTGAAGGTACGTTCTTGCCGGTTATAAAAGAGACTGACGAGCTGGTAGATACCGATGTTACGCGCTTGGTATTTTGTAGTGGCAAGGTTTACTACGATCTACTTGAAAAGCGTCGTGATTCGGGCTTAAAAAGCGTAGCTTTAGCGCGCCTTGAGCAGCTCTACCCCTTCCCTTATGACGAAATGAATGAAGTAGTTAAGCAGTATCCAAATGTTAAAGAGATAGTTTGGTGTCAAGAAGAACCGCGTAATCAGGGTGCTTGGCGCTCTAACCGACACCGTATAGAACGCGTATTGCCAGAAGGTCACGAAGTAGAATTTGCTGGACGGCTACCTTCCGCGTCCCCAGCAACTGGTTATAACAACCAGCATGTTATCGAACAAAAGCAGCTGGTTGAAGAAGCACTAGGGTTAATACCCAATAAACAGGCGAAATAATCGCCAATGTTATTCACTAATAATTTGCAGGAAAAAGTATGAGCACCGAAATCAAAGTGCCAACACTACCCGAATCAATCGCCGATGCATTGGTGGTTACTTGGCACAAAAAGCCAGGCGATGCCGTTGATCGAGATGATGTCCTAGTTGATATTGAAACCGATAAAGTGGTGCTGGAAGTACCTGCATCGACGAGCGGCGTTATGGGTAAAATTGTCGAAGACGAGGGCGCAACGGTTGTCGCTCATCAGGTTATTGGCACGATTGAAGAAGGCGCCGCGGCGGCCCCGGCGGCAAAAAGCGCAGATGCTTCGCCAACAGCAGCTGCATCAAGTGCTCCCGACTCCGATGACGCTGGTCAAACGAGTCCGGCAGTTCGTAAGCTCTTAGCAGAGCATGGCTTAGAAGCCAGTGCCGTTAAAGGCTCAGGCAAAAATGGCCGTATTTCTAAAGAAGATGTAGAGAGTCATGTTGCGAAGAACGGGGCTAGTAGTGCACCGGCTGCAGCAGCACCGGTTAGTACATCATCTAGTGCCACTGCAGCGCTTGGTATGCCAGTAGGCGAACGATCAGAGCGTCGCGTTCCAATGTCACGTTTACGAGCACGTATTGCTGAGCGTTTGCTCGATGCTTCGCAAAACACCGCGATGCTAACCACGTTTAATGAAATCAACATGCAGGCGTTTATTGATTTACGTAATCAATATAAAGATGAGTTCCTAAAAACCCATGACGTTAAATTGGGCTTTATGTCGATCTTTGTTAAGGCGGCAACAGAGGCACTTAAGCGGTTCCCAGATGTGAATGCATCAATTGATGTTGACGATATTGTTTATCATGGCTTTAGCGATATAGGCGTTGCAGTATCATCTGAGCGTGGTTTAGTTGTGCCAGTGTTGCGTAACACTGAATTTATGTCGTTAGCTACCATCGAGAAAACAGTGGCCGAGTATGCCACTAAGGCGCGTGATGGCAAATTATCAATCGAAGAGATGACCGGCGGTACTTTCACTGTGTCAAACGGTGGTGTGTTTGGTTCGCTGTTATCCACGCCTATTCTAAACCCGCCGCAAAGCGCAATCTTGGGCATGCATGCGACGCAAGATCGTCCGATTGCAGAAAATGGCCAGGTTGTGATTAGGCCGATGATGTATATCGCCTTATCTTACGATCACCGTATAGTTGATGGTAAAGGCGCTGTCACGTTTCTAAAGACTATTAAAGAGCTAGTTGAAAATCCTGCACGTATTGTGTTTGACGTTTAAAACTGCTTATCACTATGATTAATTATCACACTAACTAACACTATGACTAAGAGCTACGATGTAATAGTAATTGGTGCAGGCCCTGCTGGTTATGTGGCCGCCATAAGGGCATCACAACTTGGCTTAAAAACAGCTTGTGTTGAAAAATGGATTAACAAACAAGATAAGCCAGCGTTGGGTGGTACTTGCTTAAACGTTGGGTGTATTCCATCAAAGGCATTGCTTGAATCTACTGAGCTATACGATCAAGCGCAGCATGGTTTTGCTGACTTAGGGATAAACGTTGGCAGCTTAAGTGTTGATGTGCCAAAGATGATTGCGCGTAAAGACAAAATCGTTAGCGAGCTCACCGGTGGTATTGAGATG
>CALGND010000050.1 GCA_937958675.1 uncultured Granulosicoccaceae bacterium | reverse complement strand
TCATAGTTATGACTTTTTGAAATAAGTATCTGTCGCTCTGCCAGGCCTCTTTTCACATATGCAATATTCCAAATACGCAGCCTGAGACAGAAATTTAAAGCAAATCTCCATTTACTAGGAACTATAGCGATATTGACTAATCGAACTCGAAAATAATTCTCTAATAATTCAATAAAACGCATACCTTCATCTGTATGCCTCAATACTTGTGGCAAGATGGTTACAAATCTATCCGAGGATATCAACAAATCCAGTAGCTTCAACTTTATCAGTTCAGCTTCTGGTGAAGATTCGGACAAATTAGAACTTAACTCCTCCAATAAAGCACTGCTATTTTGTTCAGAGCGCCAATCAAAAAACTTCTGTCTGGCAATTGGCAATTTTTTCTCAAGCACCTTGTTCCAATAATATTTGAGGCTGTCCATTTCAAATACAATTAGATTATTAATACCGTTGTTTTGGGTGATACTATTTAGCATATAGGATTTTCCAGAGCAGTTAGCCGCAGAAATAAGAACGCCTTTTACACTTGTGCTGACATGCTGTGATTGATGTTCTGGATGTTTGTGTGGCGGAACACTTCCTCTATTTGCTGTAGTCATATATTTGTTGTCTATCATACGCTTTCATTTAGCCACTCTATAATATAGTTTCGACTAAGTTAAGGGTGGCTGCTAATACGCTCCTTCTCCTTTCAAAATAACCCCGACAGTCTTAACGATTAGCTTCAGATCTCCCCAAAAATTCTGATTCTGAACATACCAAGAATCCAGCCGAACCCTGGTCTGATAATCTAAATCATTGCGTCCACTCACCTGCCATAACCCCGTTATGCCCGGTGGAGAACTCTTGTATAAATCCGCGCTCTCACCGTAATGTGATAGTAATTCGTCTGGACGAACCGGTCGTGGTCCAACAAGACTCATTTGCCCTAACAATACGTTAAACAATTGTGGTAACTCATCAATACTATATTTTCTTATTATCTTGCCAATCTTGGTTATTCTTGGATCATCCACTAACTTCTGATTGTCGAGATACTCTTTTCTTAACTTGTCATCTGAAGCTAATAAGCGCTCTAATACATCATCAGAGTCGGTGCACATTGATCGAAATTTCCAGCAGCTAAACGTTTTTCCTTTAAAACCCACCCTGCGCTGGCTGAAAAATACACTTCCTCCATCGCTTTTAATCAATGCTGCCACTATAAGAAGCATAGGTAACAACAATATGAGAGCAACCGTTGCAAAAAATATATCAAAGATGCGCTTATTTAAATTTGCCGTCCAACTTGAAAGGTTAGTTCTAACTTTCAGGTGCAAAACATCATGACGAAATATTGGTGAAATCTCTGCACCGACCAATGGCACCCCTTTTAATGGAGGAATAATGCTGAAGTTTCTACTATGCAGCATTACTTCGCTTACGAATGACTGGTATTTTGAAAGTTCCCCAGGCTCAAGCGCAAGCACAAAGTAAGGTTTGGTTTCTTTAATTATTCTTAGGAAATCTTGCTTTCCGTGGACTAAGGGAAACACATGTTCTTTTTTAGTAATGAGGTCTTTGGCTGATCTGGTTAAAGCCAAACCATCAGTATTAGCTTCGACGGTGGCGTTCAATCTATCTATTTCTGCCAGGCCGATGACGCGATACCCCATGTTGAAATCACTTTCTAATGCCATAGCCGCATCCACTGCGTTCTGACCGGAGCCCAGGACGATTGCTGGGGTAAGCCATTTCCCTTGTTTGTGGAGAACAGTTTTCGCGAGGCACCGCACCAGAGGAATGCTTATCAATATTAGAGCCCAACTCCCCAAAATCCATGCGCGAGAGAAATTAATTTTGGAAATAAAAAGCACACCAATTGTCATGCCAAGAATAGATAGACTCAATTTAGTAAGTTCCCCCCACTCCTCCCATAGGCCTTTAAAACTGGTGTAATGACCCTTAGAGTAACTTCCAATTAAGAGCGCAAGCATCGGTAGAAAAAAAAGTGCTGGAAAAGCTCGAAGAGCTGCTTCCACGGACAGATGAGGCAGCTCTGGGTTGATCCCCTGCTTTATCAGAAAGGAACAATAGTAAGCTGCTACTACTGCTGTTAAAAAAGCTAAGCAGTCTCCTACGACATGCACAAAAAGTTTAAAAGTATTAGTCCTTTGAAGGAAACTAAAATTATTTTTGGGAAACACTAGTACATCTACTTCTTTAGCAAGCATTTCATTTATACTCCTTTAATAAAGACCACCCCGGCAAAGCCGATGTATTCAACGTGAGCCGCTCAAAGCGGCCACGGGGTCAATTCACGGTCCCTCAGTTAGCCACTTAACAAACGTCAAACTCTTGGTGCTTCTCCGGCAAAGCCGGCGCTGTTGCTAGCTATCTATGGCAGCTTATTGTAGATCTCTTCTCAAAGCTAGCGGCTATTTCTGATTATGACGACTGGTACCTGCTAGAATCTACCTGTCATTAACGCGAGACCTGCCAGGTTTTGTTTGTCCCGCCTCGTAGATAGGTATCTTCGGCGATCTCGAAACACGAGTGGTCACACTTAGGTGCGCACAAGTGTCTTTTAAAAGGACAGTCATAACAAGAAAGAAAATGTGAACCTGTGTCACGATTATCGTTGATATTTTCTGCAATATTGGAGTCGTGTAGTTCGCTGTAGAAGTAATCGCTGTGACCAGCCTCGTAGTCAACAAGTTTCCGTGATTGATACGCCGCACTACCTGATCACCACCCGTTGTGTCCGGCGAGCATACCTGTGCTGATTTGATCGCTTAAAAAATCGTTCCTATGAACACAGAAGGCTACAGATACAGGACGATATTTTGCGTTTTGCGTCGGTGTACCACATCGATGTCGACGCCTTCGCTGTGCTGTCCAACCACTAT
>CALGND010000049.1 GCA_937958675.1 uncultured Granulosicoccaceae bacterium | reverse complement strand
CCGATGCTCTGGTGGTGTTAACACTGGCATCCGGCAACGAAGTGAACACCACATTGTCGATTTCAACGGTATGCACATCACCGATAGTGATAACCGGACTGACATCAGTCTGCGTGGTTTCGTTTTCTGTTGGCGCTGCTGCGATTTCTATTGGTGTTGTTTCGCTTTCTGTTGGTTGAGGTTGGGTAATAAGGTTTTCAAAATTGGCTTCTTGTGAACTTGTGGCGTTGTCGTCGTCTGGACCTTCGCCACAACTAATCAATAGCAAAGCCAAGCTGGGCGCTACTATGCTGAGGCACTTGCGTAAGTCTCCAATACAGTTGAGTTTGGCCTTCAGTCCATTCTGTACGTCAATAAAATTGCTTACCTTCATCACCGATTCTGTATCCGTCTCTTTGATTCAAGGAGCCCAAAATCTGGACCATAGAACCTTTAACGCAGGCGGCGAAAATCGGTTGACAGCAATAGTCATGGTTGGACGTTTAATCTTAATCGCGGGCACCAACGATTAACGACAGACGCAAGCCTGAAATATGTGACGCAGGACACAAAACAGAATCACCCGCTCAATCCGACAGCTTATTGACTCTTACTTAAGCTTTGTATAGGCTCACCATCTCTTTGATGGGAGTGCGCTGGTAAGGGGGCGACCTATTTCTTTTTTGTTTTTTCCCTACATTAGAAAACCGAACAATGGGTCCCCGTAAATTTTCGAAGTATGTAGTAACACTATCAATACTGTGTTTGATTGGTGCGATTAGTAGCTGCACTGGCACCGATCAGATTTAGGGCGTTCTAGGGGCTACGCTGCAAGCTAAATTAGTTCATGCACGTTGTCTGTTGCTGCCGATACGCGAAGAAGAAATACCCTTTGCTTAGCAACTCTTAGCGCATCTGACTGTCGGATTAAAGCGGCTGTATACCGTCGATCTGGAATTATCGTATAGTTTCCAAAGAACGCCTGTTTTATGGATTTTGCATGAACAATAACCACTGCCAACTAGAGACTCTTTTTCGTCGTTTTTCTCGATTGATTTTCGCTAAAAAGTGGTGCTCGGTTGTTCTATTGAGTCTGACGTGCATCGCCTGTTCTAATAGTAAACTCGTATTACGTCCGTTGTACAACTCATTCGATGATCGAATAGAAAAGCGCTTTCTTAGATATGCAAGCTTTGACACCGAGCAAGCCGAACAAATTGGAGACCTAGCTGATCATTTCCACCTTTGGCACCGACAAACCCAGCTCGGGTTCTATAGTCGGCTACTGGGTAATATCACTGTTGGTTTGAAAGACTCAAAAAGTGTAAATGAAACTGATGTCGACCGCTGGAGCGATGCCATAAGATCGTACGCATCTAATGTAGGAGCTTGTAATCCCTTTTATGCCTCAGCAGATATTATTTCCAACCTAAGCGATCAACAAATAGATCAAATTCGTAATAAACGTCAATCCGCAAGAGAATCTCGAAGAGCAGAACGCGATGCAGATACAAGAGAGTTTGATGAAATACTTGCGGAATCGGTGAGCGATCGTATTAAGCAGATCAGACGCTACCTACGGTTAGTTAACTTTAAGCTAAACCAAGATCAGCTTGATGATCTGCGTAATACGATGAGCTCAATGGTCAGGCCTAATACGCCGTTCCGACAGGTAAGGGATAACCTTGATGCTGAATTTTATGCGCTATTGGACAAGCGTAAGGAGTCAGATTTTAATGCCTTACTGATAGCTTATATGGATAAAAGACGACAAACATTTTCTGACAGGCGAGATGGTGCAAGGGTGCACAATCGCGAACTTTGGGAAGCCTATGCGCTGCGGACTATGCGCAGCCTTAGTCATGATCAACGTGAAGTTGCGATCAATTACCTGAATGGTCTGGCGACAACCATCAACGAATTAGCTGCGGACTCGCCGAGCTATACGAAACGTACGGCAGCTGACTATGAGTGTTTTGGTCGGAAGATGAATCTCTAACGATAGCAGCGTGCTAACATCAGGCTAGGTCCTTTTTAACATTCAAGCCGCTCACATGACCACTGAAATCGTTAGTTGGAATATTCAGGCTGCTAAAGGCGTTGATGGCGTAACAAGCTCAAAACGCATTGCCGACGACATCAAGGCGTTTGCCGATGCTGATGTTATCTGTTTGCAGGAAGTGTTGCGTACCGCAGACGACGATCAGGTACACGACATTGCAGGTTTCTTTCCTGATCATGAAATGTATTTTGGTTCTGCTATCAATCGCGCGCACCCCTCTGGTCGATTGGAATTTGGCAACATGATTCTGACGCGGCTTACGGTTTTGCAGGCGGCTCATCATAAGCTACCCGAACCTTCCGAACCCGAGGCGAAGAACATGCCTAGGCAAGCAATAGAGCTTATTCTGCAATACAACAATGAGCCGCTGCGTGTAGTCACCACGCACCTGGAGTATTTTGCGATACAACAACGTACCGCGCAGGTTCACTATCTTGCGCAGCACCACATGGAATGCATGCAGCGGTTCATACATCCACCGCCAAGCGGTGGTACCGAACAGTTCGAATCAATACCTGAAACTGCCTTGTCGATCTATGCTGGGGATTTCAATCTAACGGTTGATTCAGACGACTATAAACACTTAACATCTGATACAGAAGTGTCAGCGCTTGAAGATTGCTGGCGTTTGATTCATGGCGAAAAACCACACGATCCTACCTGCGGTATTTTTGATCATGTGCAATGGGAAGAAGGATCGCATTGCCGGGATTTCTTCTTTGCATCAGCTGATATGTCTGCGCGGGTAAGCGACATGGTAGTGCAAATGGAGACGGCAGCATCGGATCATCAGCCGATCAAGATCGTTGTCGATTGAACTGATTGCCTAACGAATACCGGCGCGCATAAAGCTTTGCACAAACTGCCGCTGAAACAAAAGAAACGCAATCAATAGCGGCCCGGATGTCATGAGCGTGGCAGCGTTTATCACCGACCACTCCAAGCCGGCATCAATGGCTGCGAACACACTTAGCCCAACAGTGACTGGCCGTGTCTCAACCGAATTGGTAATAATAAGTGGCCATAAGAAATTGTTCCAATGATGGCTAACCGATACTAGGCCATAGGCAAGGTAGGTTGGTTTAGCCAAAGGAATATACACTTTCCACAGCAGACCCAAAAACGATGTTCCCTCAACTCTTGCTGCATCGTCTAATTCTCTTGGCACAGACATAAACGTTTGCCGTAGCAGGAATATTCCAAAACCTGATGCAAAGTAGGGTAGACCAATCGCAAGTATGGTATCGACCAATTCCAGTGAACGTATGGTTTTATAGTTCTCGACAATCAAAATGTCGGGCATAACCAGTAGCTGTAGCAACACCAGTGCGAATAAAATACCTCTGCCAGGAAACGTGAAACGGGCGAAGGCGAATGCTGCCAATGTACAAAGCACAAACTGACAGATCAGAATCATTGTGACGAGCATGAAGGTATTCAAAAAGTAGCGTGCAAAAGGAGCGGCGGCCCAGGCTTTGGCAAAGTTATCCAAGGTCAGCGGCGCATTCCAGACGAAATTGGTTTCATAAGCTGCTGGATGAAATGCTGTCCAGATAGCGTAAAGCAATGGCAGCGCCCACATAAACGCAAGAAACCACATCGCGAACGCATTTAATACCGTATCGAAGCCCGGCCATCTAAAGTGAGTTGCGCTCACTGATAGTGAACCTTGCGATCAAACAAAAAGAACTGTCCAATAGCTAAAATGGATAACAAAACCAGCATGACGACGGTAAGCGTTGCTGCATAGCCGGTTTGCCAATACTTAAAGGCTGTTTCGTAAATATAATAAAGCAATAAACTACTGGCGTTGTCTGGCCCGCCTTCGGTCATGACAAATATATGATCAACCAGCCGGAACGAATTAATAACCGCATTGATCGATACAAATAGGGTAGTGGGCATAAGCAATGGCAATAAAATTCGGCGCAAGTAATAAAAGCTACTCGCACCTTCTACATCGGCAGCTTCTTTTAGCACTGGCGGTATGGATTGCAAAGCCGCTAGATAGAAAATCATGAAAAACCCGGCTTCCTTCCATATGGCCACAACAATCATTGCGGCTAGTACGGTGTCTGGATTACCAATTAAGTTGATCGCTGGCAAGCCGAACAAACCTGAACGAAACTGATCAATCAAACCAAAACCCGGGGTATAAAAAAACATCCAGATATTGGCTACGGCAATCAGTGGTAATACCGTTGGTGCAAAGAATGCAACTCGAGAAAGGGTGCGACCTTTTAATTTGCTGTTAACCCATAGTGCCATTAACAAAGCCAAACCTATTGAGATAGGGATGGTGCCAACAGCAAACCAGAAGTTGTTTACCAGCACTTGCCAGAACACATCATCCTGAATAAGCGTTTGATAGTTCTCCGAGCCTATAAATTTGGCTGGACGTCGGCCCTTGGGCGTGGAGTAAAAACTACTAATGACTGTCTTAACAGCTGGGTAATGCGTAAACGTAAACAGGAATAGCAAAGCCGGGCTGAGAAACAGCCAGCCATATACCCATTCTCGTCGGTGCATCATGTGAGCAATATCAGTAAGGTGTACAGCGACGCAGGCGTATGCATACGTCGCCGCACCTCAAGCTTATAAGATTAACGATAGTCCTTCAAAATCGCATCGGCTTTTTTCTGTGCTTCGGCTAAGGCATCTCCTACCGACTTGGTGCCAGTAATCGCTGCCGCCAGTGCATCGTTAAACGCAGCAGTTACCCGCTGATTCTCGTAAGTAGACAGCTCGGCAACGGCAAATTCTAATTGGTCTCGTGCAACCAAGGCCGGTGCAAAGTCATCAGTGTAGGCTTTCATTTCTGCGGTGTCCCAGGTGTCTGGGCGTGGCGCTACATAACCCGTTGCAATCGTCCACTTGGCAGACTGTGCAGGTTGGGATATCCATTTAACAAAATCAAACGCTGCCACTTTTTGCTCGTCGGAGGAGTCTGCAAATATGTAAAAGTTACCGCCGCCCGTTGGTGCACCGAATCGTTTGTTTCCTGGCAGCAGACCCACACCAAAATCAAACGGTGCATTTTCACGTACGTTTGTTAGGTTACCGGTTGATGTCCACATCATTGCCGTTTGGCCTTCAAAGAATGCCTTTGGTGTTGCACCCCATTCAATGATTCCTGGCGCCATAACTTCATGTTTGGTGCTCAGGTCAACTAGGTACTGTAGCGCTTCAGCTACTTTTGGATCATCGAAATAGGTTTCGTTACCATCCGAATTGGCTAGGACGACATCGTTCTGAGTGCTTAGGCCCTGAAACAACCAATAGGGAAAGCCTGATGACGGAATTCGAACACCCCAACGACTTGTGTTGCCATCAGCATCTTTCTTTACTAGCTTCTTGCCCATCTCGATAGTCTCTTCCCAGCTTGCCGGCGGCTTTTCAGGGTCGAGGCCGACTTCAGCAAATGCTTCTTTATTCCAGTACAACACGGGAGTGGATCGCTGAAAAGGAATGCCGTACGTTTTACCGCCAGTTTGGCTGTTTTCCATAAACGCTGGGTAAAACGATTGCAACCAGGCTTTATCTTCATCAGTCTTGACTAAGTCATCAAACGGCATAATGACTTCTTCATCAATTAACGTAAACATGTCTACTGATAAAATCACTGATAACTGCGGTGGCTTACCACCACGCGAAGCTGTCAATGCTTTAGTCACAGTATCCCCATAAGACCCCGAATAAACCGCGTCGATATTCACCCCTGGGTTTGCGGCAACATATTCGTCGGTTAAGGCTTGAATAGTGTCTGCTGCTTTACCGCCAACGGCAACCGGGAAATAAAATTCCAGATCAACAGCCTGCGCCGAAGTTGCTACACCCATGGTTAAAGCTATGGATGCTATACAATTTTTCATTTTTACTAATGGTTTCATTTTCACTCCCTCGTGATAGCGATTGCTATGCAAACAAATTATTTAACAGTGCACTTTCGTTTTTATTCAGTTTTCCGGTACTACGATCAAAACAATGCATATGTTCAACTGGCCATTTCAACTTAACTTCGCTGTGTTGGGCCAGTGTGGTATGGCCTTCTATGCGTGCCAATAGTTTTGTATTACCCACTCGGCAATCAGCTAGAACATCAGCCCCTAAATATTCAACATGTTCCACCACCGCAGGTATGCCGTGATCAGAAACACTGACGTGCTCTGGCCTTATGCCAATGTTCAGCGCATCCAGATTTGAATTTGTGTGCCCAAGAGCGGTACCCAATTCATTAGCCGGTATTACGTTCATTGGCGGTGTGCCGATAAACCCTGCGACAAACTCGGTGGCTGGTTGTTCGTATATTTCTCTTGGCGTGCCGGCTTGCTCGACGCGGCCGTTCTTCATTAGCACAACCTGATCAGCCATAGTGATTGCTTCAGCCTGATCGTGGGTGACGTACACCATTGAAAAGCCCAGTGACTGTTGTAAGTCTCGAATCTCCATGCGCATGGCGTTACGCAACTTGGCATCCAAATTCGACAATGGCTCATCCATTAAGCACACAGATTTCTCTGCGATAATGGCACGGCCCAATGCAACCCGTTGTTGCTGTCCGCCAGATAGTTGTGAAGGTTTTCTTGCCAAATAATCGGACAAGCCGAGCAGTTCTGCAGTCGCGTTTAGTCTTTTTGTTTGTTCGGCTTTGGCGGTTCGGCGTACCTTTAGACCAAACAGGATATTTTCAGCAACGGAGAGATGTGGGAATAAAGCATAGGATTGAAACACCATGGCGATATCGCGCTTAGACGGGGGTAGGTCGTTCACCCGCTTTCCACCAATCGAAATCTCTCCCGAGTCAGCGTGCTCTAGGCCTGCGATAATGCGCAGAGAAGTGGATTTTCCGCAGCCCGATGGGCCAAGCAGCACAGTGAATGTACCGGGTTCAACTTGCAGATTCATTCGCTCAACTGCGAGTGTGCCACTCCAGGACTTAGTGACGTCGCTTAAGGCAATTGCTCGGCCCTGTGTTTCTGCGGTTTGCATTGTGTGATGATCCCACATTTATATGACTGAGAGATGACTAAGCAGTGGACCGCTGTGTAATCATTGTCCAGAAAAACTCAGAATTGAGACAATGTTACCCAGTAGTGCTACGTCACGCATAGAATGGTCAGTCAGCAAATGAACACATACTGCGTCAGGGAAAGCCGTGCGATAACTATTGATATGTGTTGGTTCATTGTCAAACGCTGCGTAAACAGGGCCTAAATGATCCAGTTTTTGTAGCGCCTGGACTTTGAATACATCATCTGACTCGCCTATTTGCGGTTTCATTATTAGCTCAACGCCTTCAGCACCTGGTATTGGGAAACCCAAGTTTGTTAGGCAGCTTTGCGTGCCTTCGCGCATTCCTTCGTGACGGCCTGTCAGATAACAAACATTGCCACCATTATCACGCACGGCCGCTACAAATTCGCTAGCACCGGGTATGGCGATATCGTATTGACAATACTCACTGGTGAAAAAACGCTCCGACCAGTAATCGTGGTATTTGCCACTTAAGCGTTCTATTGAATTCGTTGCTAAGCCTAAAGCACGCATCGTGTTCTCGGCACTCCAGTCCTGGAAGTACTTCGAACTCGCGTTACTTAATAGCGGCTCATTATGTAACTCACCGAACTCTCTCATAATCACAGCGTTACGTGGACGGTTGTTTAATAGGGTTGAATCCAGATCAAACGCCAGAGTTTGATGTTTAACGTTACCGAGCATGTCGTTCAGCAACTCTGCGGTTGACGCAGCTGTTAACGGAACGGCCCCGGTTTGCAGGTCAGCCTGATCGTGATGGTATTGAAATTTTTTGGTAGTGTTCATTAACCGGACTATAGCATCGGGGCGAGACTGTGTGATAACTGACCCAACAGCGCACGAACCAGCTTATTTGATGTGGAGCCGTTAGTGCAATCCAAGCTAGCTGAAAAGTATCTCGTGGCATGGCTTAAGTAAGACCACTATTTTTACCGAGTAAACTGTCAGAGTTGATCCATCGGGAACTGATACTCGTATAAGGGTCGGATTTTGTACAGATCATTACACCTGCATAAGAGGATAGCCATGAAAACTGAACGCAAAAACATTGTCCTAAACCAAAACCGTCGTAATTTATTGGTCGGCTCAGCCGCAACCGCGGCAGCAGCTGGACTAGGCTTGGGATCTTCCACGCTTATGGCGCAGGCGATGGAAGCCAAACCCAATGCTACAAAACGCACCGTTAACATTGGTAGCTTTGAAGTGTCCACCTTGCTGGCAGGCACTCGGACAGCACCGGATCCGCAAACAATCTTCGGAATGAATGTTACGGCGGAAGAGTTCGCAGCAGTTAGTGCCGAAAATTTTATCCCTGCCGACAAAAACCAGTTTTTCTTCACGCCAACTGTAGTACGAGCCGGAGATGATGTGGTGCTCTTCGATACCGGGCTGAATGCTGCAGGTATTACAGCTCCGTTGGCAGAAGCGGGTGTCACACCCGAGGATGTGACGGTAGTAGTACTTACTCACATGCACGGTGACCACATTGGCGGCTTAAGTGATGACGATGGCAATACGACATTCGCTAACGCTCGTTATGTCACCGGACAGAAAGAGTTCGACGCTTGGGCCAAGATGGACTCAGATGGGTTCGACGCCAAAGTAAAGCCGCTGGCTGAAAAGATGACGTTTATTAGCGACGGCGATGCAGTAGTGTCGGGTGTTACCGGCATGGCGGCCAATGGGCATACGCCTGGGCACATGACGTATAGGTTGGAGTCCGAAGGTGAGCAACTGGTGTTGATTGCTGATACCGCTAACCATTATGTATGGTCACTGGCGTACCCTGATTGGGAAGTTAAGTTTGATATGGATAAAGCAGCCGCAGCAACAACTAGGAAAAACATGTTCGGCATGCTGGCTGCAGATAAAATTCCGTTCATCGGTTACCACATGCCGTTTCCCGGTATGGGTTACGTAGCGCCGCGCGGTGAAGGCGGTTTCCACTATGTCCCAGTTAGCTATCAAATGATGCTTGGCTAGGGATTTTATCTTTTAAGCTCGGTGTATTTCCAAGTGTGTTAATTCGGTCGATGCTCTAGCGATGTTGTGACATCGCTAGAGCGTTTAAGCTAAGAAGCCAATGCCTTTGCTGCAAGATTCAAAGTGCATGAAAAATATTCTATTCATCTCTGAATCCTACTTCAAACGACTATGCGACTTCAAACAAACCAGCAGCACCCATACCACCGCCAACGCACATTGACACCACTACATACTTAACGCCTCGTCGGCGTCCTTCTATCAGCGCATGCCCTACGAGTCGTGCACCTGTCATACCGTACGGATGGCCAATGGATATCGCGCCACCGTTAACGTTATAAATATCAGGGTCGATTCCGAGGTGATCACGGCAGTAAAGTACTTGGCAAGCAAATGCTTCGTTTAACTCCCACAGCCCAATATCGTTAATACTTAAGCCCGCATTTTTTAATAATTTTGGTATGGCGTAGATTGGCCCGATACCCATCTCTTCCGGTGCATTGCCCGCAACCGCCATACCCCGGTATATACCCAATGGACTTAGGCCTTGTGCCTGAGCTATTTTACTATCCATGACAACGCAAGCCGAGGCACCATCTGATAATTGGCTTGCATTACCAGCGGTGACACTGCCACCTTCAATCACTGGATTGAGCCCTGATAGTTTCTCAGCCGTTGTGCCCGGGCGGTTGCCTTCGTCTTTACTCAAAGTAACATTCTCAAACGTCTCTTCCTTTGTCTCTTTATTGCGAACGATCTTCGTGACATCAATAGGGACGATTTCATCATCGAATGCACCCGCTTCTTGAGCAGTAGCCGTTCGTCTTTGCGATTCAGCTGCGTAAGTATCCTGGGCCTCCCGCGATATGCCAAATGTATTAGTCACGTTTTCGGCTGTTTTTAACATTGGCATATAAGCATGCTCTGCGTGCGTTATGACGTTGTCATCTCTTTCATCGCTCACCCATTGCATATACTGGTTTTGCACGGCGGATATATTGTCCTGCCCGCCGGCGACCACAATGTTTTGTCCATCCACTATGATTTGTTTGGCGGCAGTTGCGATTGCCATAAGCCCAGATGAACATTGACGATCAATCGTTTGCCCGGGAACGCTATAAGGTAACCCAGCTGCTAATGAAGACAAGCGCGCCACATTCATGCCAGCCGTTCCAGCCGTTAACACAGCGCCAATAATCACATCATCGATTTCGGCAGGGTCGACACCAGCACGACTGACAGCTTGTGAGATCGCGTGCGCAGTCATGGTAGGGGACTTTGTATTGTTAAGTGAGCCTCGGAACGCCATACCAATAGGTGTGCGGGCAGTAGAGACAATGACGGCGTCTTTCATAGTTGTCCTTGGGTAATTAGGGTTTGGGTAGTTAGTGTTTATTTCATTGTTATCGTGCAATTTATTATTGCGCAATTTCGTGCTCAAGTATTTTATTTCTTTTGCATCAAGCCGATACGTTCAACTTAGGCGTGTGGTTTAGCGTCTTTGGAGAACAAATAGATAGCCAACGCAGCGCCTAACACAATGACGTAAATCCAAAAAACGTTTTGATAAGCCTCTACTGATTCTGGATTTGGTTGGCGACTGGCATAGGCGCCAGTAATATACTGCAGGACGCCCGCACCGAAGATAGTGGTGAAATTTAATAAGGTTACCCCGCGGCCGGTCAGCGATTTAGGTACAAAAGCGCGACCATGTGCCATTAGCACGCCATAACTGGTACCGAAGAACCCAACTACAATAAAAAGAACGGTGACTTGTTGAACCGAGGACGTTGGATTCATTGCAAGTAACATTATTGCGATTAAGGTGATGAAGTTGCCGGTGAAGATAATCCATTTTCGCGTATTTAATAATTTGTCTAATGGGCCGTAAGCCATGGTGCCAACAATCATGGCGATACCCATCATTAAGGTCACTTGTCCAATCACTAACGTGTCAGCGCCAAACACGTTAGCCAGGTAGGGGCCGGCCCATAAACCGCGTAAATTTGCCACGGGTGCGTACAGCACAATACCTAACAATAGGATGGGCCAAAGCGTTTTAATTTTTAATAACTCGATGAAACCTGAAAGGCCTGTGTCGTCTGTTTGTTCAGGGTCTGGCTCGGGGTCTTGAACAAATGCGTAGACGAGAAAGGCGACAACGACAGTACTGGCAGCGATAACCCACAATACTGGGCGCCAACCGAAGGCGTTGGTCGCCATAGCCAAGGGGGCTGCGCTGGCCAAATTACCCAAGCTCCCAAAAGCCACAAGGCAAGAGGTGAGTACGGCCATTTGCTTAGCTTCATATACTCGTGCAAAAATGAATATCGAACCCATGAGTACCGGTGCACAACCAGCACCGATTAAGCTCATGGCTACAATGATCATCCAAGCTTTTGTGGAAACTGCGAACAACACGACACCTGCTGTACCGGCAAAACCAAACAAGTAGGCAACGGTACGTCTAGGCCCGATACTATCTAGCATCACGCCAACAGGAAACTGGAATAGTCCGAAAATGATGAACCAAGCGGCGGCGGCTGTGGATAAGTGTTCCTGAGTAGCACCCAGTTGTTGACCCAACTCGGGAGTGAGAACAGGGAGGAACGCGCGGAAGAATTGCGAATAGATATAGGCAATTCCAAGCCCTACCATCCCGATTAAAGTGCTCTTACTCATGGGTGATTTCAAGTTTTAGAAGAAGATAGTATAGAGATTCTCACTAGCTGACATTTCTGCTTGGGCTAAAATAAGCGGATAACTTGCCAGTTCACGATCAATTCTCCCATATCAAGACGACGCTGATGCCAGATAAATCTATATTAACCAGAGAGACGTTGCTTAACGGCGAAGTAGAACGTCTGGTACACGAGAATCAGAATAGTATTGAACGAATGTCTGATGACCAACGTGCAACACTCGTCGACCAAACTTTGGCTGCGCTTGGTGATTCTAAACTATGGGTATTTGGTTATGGCTCCTTGATCTGGAATCCCGCTTTGAACTTTGAGGAGCAACGTCGATGCAGCATTAAGGGCTTTGAAAAAAAGTTCTGCTTCTGGACTACCTTAAGCAGAGGCACCGTTGAATGTCCTGGGCTTATGATGGGCTTGGTAGAGGGTGGGAGCTGTAACGGTGTGGCGTTCCGGATTGATGCAAAAAATGCTGCGACCGAACTTGATGTTTTATTTCGTCGAGAAATGTCTCATTACATCTATAAGCCCACTTGGATAGAGGCACAGTGTATTGAAACAAACAAACCGTTTAAAATACTCACCTTTGTTGTCGATAAAGAGAATCATCGGTTTGTTGATTCGTTGTCGATTAACGACATTGTTCGCACTATAGCGACTGCACAAGGGCCATTGGGTCGAAATTGCGATTATCTATTTCAATTGTCAGAAAAGATGAATGAGCTGGAATTTGAAGAGCCTGAGCTGGAAGACTTAGTTGCTAGAGTAAAAGAATTTCAAGCGGGCATGCACAAATAAAAACGTTTGATATGCCGAACAAACCTTGTTGCAGAGTAAACGCGAAACGAAGCCATGACAAACACGACATCTTCGGCCCCATCCACAGACAACATTCTTACCGGTGTCTCGCTGATGCTTGGTTTTTGCTTAACCGCACCTTTGCTGGACGTAGCGGCCAAGCTGGCGTCGTCCAGCGTGCCGGTTGGGCAGATTACAGCAGCGCGCTTTATTGTGCAGTGCGCGTTGATGGCTCCTTTTATCGCAAGCTTGGGGCTATCCTTGCACGTGGCGCGTGGGCAATGGTTGCCATTGATATCGCGTGCTCTACTGTTGCTTTTTGCAACCTTTTGTTTTATCACGGCGATCCGCGTAATGCCGCTTGCCGATGCGTTGGCGATTGTGTTCGTAGCCCCTTTCATTGTCTTGTTGTTCGGTAAATTTTATCTCGGCGAAGATGTCGGCCCGCGCCGCATTGGAGCATGCATGGTGGGATTTGTTGGCGTCTTATTTGTGATCCAACCTAGCTTTGCAGCCTTTGGTGTCGTGGCGCTGATTCCGCTTGGTACGGCAGTCGCGTTCGCTTTCTACATTCTTGTCACGCGAGGGCTGTCGCGTCGGATGCATCCGGTGGCTCTGCAATTTCATACCGGTCTTATTGCCAGCTTGTTTTGCACGCCAATCCTACTTCTGGCCCAAGGCACCGGCTCCGATTTATTCGACCCAGTTTGGCCAACGGGAATTGCCTGGCTGTGGCTCTTTGGTGCTGGATTTTTCGCCACAGTGAGCCACATGATGATGACTTACGCGTTGTCGTTAGCACCCTCGGCCACGCTGGCCCCGTTGCAATATTTTGAATTACCGGTGGCAACCGTGTTCGGGTATCTGGTATTTCACGATTTCCCTAACGCGCTGAGTCTAATGGGTATTGCCATTATTATCGGTGCGGGGCTGTATATGATTCACCGGGAGAGGATTACCGCCGGACAGTTGATCACTGATAGCTATGGGGTCAGAGTAAAAAGCTCTTAATTTTCGAACTTTGGTGTCGGAGTGAAAACGCTTTTTTTAGCTTCTCCATCCAAATCATAGGGTGTTCTTCTACACGCATTATCTAACGGCACAGCACGGCTCTTGGCATCTTTCATCACTCTCTTGACATTATCGTTGGAATATAGGATAAATATCCAACATTATTGATTATTGTCCACTAAAAGATGTTTCAGCGTCAGGCCACCAGTGACGAAACCATAGTCGGAATGCTTGCCTCGACTTTGCGTCGAGATATCTCCTTTGGTGTGCTATTGCCCGATCAAAAATTGAAGATTGCAGAATTGCGGCAACGTTATGGTGGTTCAAACCATTCTATGCGTGAGTCGCTACGACTGCTTAGTGCAGAAGGTTTGGTAGAGGCTACTGCTCAGCGGGGTTTCCGAGTGGTGTCAGCAACCGAGGATGATAAGTGCGACATTCTGTTGGTGCGTACCGAGCTAGAAAAGATCGCATTAGCGTTAGCGATTGAACACGGTGACGTTGCGTGGGAAGGACGCCTCGTTGCGGCTCATCACTCGCTGCAGGTTATTGAAACTAAGCTAGAAGAAAGTCCGGATGATCCCGTTGTTGTCGAGTGGGATGAAGCCTGTCGGGTGTTCTCGGTAGCGATCATAGATGCGTGCAACAGCCCGCGTATTGTTGACCTTCAGAGAAAATTCTTTAATCAAAGCCGGCGTTTTCGTCTGGCATTGTTTAGAGAGGGCTTATTACAATTTGAGCGGCGAAAAATAAGACGACAATCATTACTGGATGCCTTGCTTCGTCGAGACTGCGAAGCTGCTGCGGACTTACTTGTTGTCGATATAAAGGCAGAACTTTATGCTGAGAGTGAATAAAAACTTACCAAGAGGATGGAGGACAATATGAGAATAATCAATCGACTTAAATTTATTTCGTTAGTGGGTCTGGTACTGGCAAGTGCAGCCTTTACGACGTCGGCGATGGCAGAAAACACAAAAATTAAAGTAGGCGCTCTGCGTTTTACGTCCCATTCAGCAAGTTTCATTGCTGTAGAAAGAGGCTATTTCGAAGAAGCTGGATTAGATGTAGAACTTAAGTTCTTTCAAGCTGCGCAACCAATGGCGGTGGCGATTGCCAGCGGTGATGTTGACTATGCAGTAACTGCTGTATCCGGAGGACTTGTCTCGCTGGCGAATAAAGGCGCAATAAAAATCATTGGCGGTGCCCTGAGTGAAGAGGCGGGGATTGATGGTCAGAAAATTCTGGTATCCGATGCTGCGTTTCAAAGTGGTGTTAAAAGCGCGAAAGATCTCGACGGAAAGTCGTTTGGCATTACCCAGTCTGGCTCGTCATTCCACTATATGGCATCAAAAATAGCGGCAGCTGAGGGTGTGTCGCTAAAGTTCAAACCGTTGCAAAAGGTTGGCGCAATTATCGGCGCACTCAAATCGGGCCAGATCGATGCTTGGTCGATTGTCCCGCACATCGCAAAACCACTGGCCGGTAGTGGCAGTGTGCATATTGTCGGAAACGTTGCAGACTACCTGCCCAACTACCAAGTCACCACAGTGTTTACATCAACCAAAAATGCAAGTGAAAAACGCAAGCAAACTGAGAGCTTTCTTGCTGCCTTCTCAAAAGGTGTTGATGACTATGCAGCCGCGATGATTGATAAGACCGGTGGTGATGCTGGAGTTGATGAAATGGTCGATCTAATACATAAATATGTGTACACCGACAGGCCACGAGAGAAAGCAGCGCCATCTATTATCAATGGCACTATGCGTATCAACAAAGGTGCTGCGTTAAATATCGCCTCTATTGAAGATCAACTGAATTGGTTTAAAGCAGAAGATCTTGTGGGTAGCGAGAGTTCGATTGATACGCTGGTTGATCAGTCGTATGTTGAAATTTTGAAATAGCCCTGCGCTGTGTGTAATGTTCTGGTGGGCGCGCATCTTGCCGCCCATCAGACAAATTAGATAACACTCTATGGATATTAGGCTTGAAGGCATTAGTCATTCCTATGGTGACTTTGAAGTAATACGCGATATCACGCTGGATATACCAGACAATAAAATTGTCTGTATCGTTGGGCCCTCAGGATGCGGAAAATCAACGCTGCTCCGATTTATCGGTGGCCTCGAGCGGCCCACATTTGGAAAGGTGTTGCAATTTGGGGAGCCCCCACCGGGTTGTCTAAATCCACTTACCTACATTTTTCAGGATTTTGCGCTTCTGCCATGGCGATCTGTTTCTGGCAATGTGTCTCTTGTGCTCGAAGATCATGGTATTCGTGGTGCTGCTGCGCGCGAAATAATTGATGATGTGTTGCAAAGAACCAAGCTACACGATTTTGCACAAGCGCTACCTCGACAACTGTCGGGTGGTATGAAGCAGCGTGTTGCCATTGCTCGGGCTTTGGCTGTGAAGCCTGCGATCATGCTGATGGATGAGCCGCTGTCTGCGCTTGACAGTCAAACACGAGAGCTGCTGATGGATGACTTGATTGACCTGTGGTCACGTCAACCGTTTACGGCAGTCTATGTCACGCATAATTTGGCAGAAGCCGTTCGGCTGGGTCACTCGATTGTTGTTCTATCGCGCCGCCCCGGTTGTATTGCTGAACACATAGAAATCGATAAACCCCTTATTGAACGGCATTTTGGTGATCCGGATCTAGAGCAGTATCAGAAGCATCTTTGGCAATCGATGCGTGAGGAGGCTCGTGCGGCTGATGCCGAGCTACTCAATGACTGAAGAAGAACGCGCAGTCGCAACAAGCCAGATGACTGGCGGTAAGCATGTCGACTTTCGAGGCGGCGGGTTTGCACCCAAGCCACATCGCTGGGTTGGGCTTGTTGTATTTATCGCCTTAGTAGGCATTGCGGAGTGGGGCACACAATCGGGCTGGATATCACCGTTGACGTTACCCAAGCCATCTGATGTGTTGCAAACACTAAAGCAGTTGTATTCATCAGGCTTATTGTTCGAACATCTTATCCCATCGCTCACACGATTGGTCGTAGGGTCTGCGCTTGGTGTTAGCGTTGGAATAAGCGTTGGCGTTCTCATTGGCCTGTTCTCTTATATTCGCTCTGGGCTTGTGCCTTTGGTTGCTGCGCTTTTTCCCATTCCAAAAATTGCCTTACTCCCACTTTTTGTTATCTGGTTTGGTATTGACGAAGGCTCGAAATACGCGCTTATTGCTTTTGGCACGTTCACGCCAACGGTTGTAGCGACCTATGGTTCGGTCGACAACGTGGATCGAACCCTAATTAGAATGGGACAGAGCTTTGGGCTAAGCTGGTTTTCGATAGTGCGAAAAATTGTTATACCCGGTGCCATGCCAGGCATATTGTCCGGGTTGCGCATAAGCCTTGCTATTGCCATCATATTGCTCGTGGCCGCCGAAATGCTAGGTGCTGAATACGGTATCGGGGCATATATTCTCGAAGCAGGATCGCTCTATGATCTTGAACGCCTGTTTGCTGGCGTTATGATATTGTCTGTGCTCGGTGTGTTGCTAAGCGCATTGATTGGCTTTTTTGAACGGCGACTGCTTGATTGGCGTGCATAAAATACGGTCAAGGTGCCACTGCCTTAGTAATTTTTTCAAAACTATGAGGTCAGAGTAAAAACGCTTTTTTTCGCTTCTTCTCTTTAATGGGTTATGACTCTGACCCCATACTTTGACTACGAGAAAAACGCCCGAGACGTATTCAGAGCATTCGCATTGACGCTGTCTGTCGTAATTTGAGCAACCTTTAACATCTTACGAGGGTACTTATTTGTGAATGCTGGTTTAGCATGCTTACTACCCGTTTCGACAATGGGGAAGACTCTCGATTCACCAGCGCTAATGGCATGAGCACTGCTGTATAGGGAGTGGTTTAAATCGTAAGTTTTGTTACCTACTACCACTGCGCTGGGATTGATGCGGCTTAATATAGTCAGCGATGAGCTGTTATTGGTGACTCTCATCATCGGTGTGCCTTTTAACTCAAGTGAAATACTGAGCTCTTCGTTACCGACGACGTTCTCAATAGTCACTTTACTTTCTTTAGCCATAGCCAAAGTAGAAGTGCTGACTAATGATGCAGGTACTAAGGGCGCTGCCATAAGTGCGCCAATGGATTTTAAAGAACGTCGTTTACTGTTATCAACCATGTTGCTGGTCCAATTAGTGTGTTGAACCTTAATACTATGCCCAAATAGAGGATAAACAAGCAAATGGTCACAGGAAGTCACATTTCAGGTTCACTGCCCGTAGCCAGCGCTGGCGCTGACAGGGCAGAACAAATACGGCTTCGGGTCAACGTCAGATTCACATCGACGATGATAGTCTTTACGTATGGGTGGGTGCTAGCCAGCGCCGACAGCCTGCAACATTGATAGCACTATGCCGACAAAAACGACCGCGATCTGGTGGATAAAACGCGACCTCCGGCTGCATGACAATGAAGCGCTTGTGACGGGTCTGGAACAACACGACAACGTCGTGCCGGTGTTTGTATTTGAGCCAGAACTAATAAATCAGACGGACTATTCGGCTATGCATGTGCATGCCTGGTGGCAAGCTCTGCACGACTTACGAGCGAGGCTGCAAGCCATCGGGAGCGATGTATACATAGAAACGGGCAACGTGAAAACGGTATTTTCCGAATTGCTTGTATCCACACCGTTCCAGACAATTTACAGCCATGAGGAAACCGGTAATGACTGGACCTATCAAAGGGATCTCGCGGTGGGAGAGTGGTGTGAATCAATGTCGGTTAATTGGTGTGAGGTTCCACAGACCGGAGTGGTCAGGCGATTAAGCAGTCGCGATAAACGACAGTTGATTATCAAGCAAAGGCTGCTGGATAAACCAGTGTTAGCTGCTCCGAAAGAAGTGCCTATGCCGGATTCAGCCATAGAGCAATGTATGCAGCAGGTGATCCCGAACTATGAGCAGTTCTACTCTCCAGATAGTTATACAAAGGTACAGTTTGAGCAGTTGCAAACAGTATCAGAGACGCAGGCGCGCCGTGATCTGCGCTCGTTTCTATACGAACGGGGCGTTGGATACTCCGGGGGTATTTCTTCGCCTAATACCGCATTTGAGCGTGGATCGCGTATGAGTGTGCATTTGGCATGGGGCACTATTAGCCTTCGTACTGTGTTCAAAGCGACAGCGCGAGCTCAAATGCATCATCATGATCAAAATATCGAATCGGCTAAGTGGGGAAAAGGTTTGCGTGCCTTCACCTCGCGCCTTCACTGGCATGATCATTTTGTACAGCGTCTTGAGTCTGTGCCGTCAACAGAATTTATTGCAATTAATCCCGCTTATGCGCATGTGGTCTATCAAGATGAGCCTGATAAACTTGAAGCTTGGATCAACGGTCGTACCGGTTTTCCTTTGGTAGATGCCTGTATGCGTTGTTTACAGGCAATTGGATTTATCAATTTCCGCATGCGTGCAATGGTAGTGAGCTTTGCTGTATACGCACTGCACCTAAGTTGGCGAACCATCCATCCTCCACTTGCACGTATATTTCTAGACTACGAGCCGGGCATTCATATTTCTCAATTGCAGATGCAGGCTGGTGTTGTTGGTATCAATACCATTCGAGTATATAACCCGACCAAACAGATAATGGATCAGGATCCTGATTGTTTATTTATAAAGCAATGGATACCAGAGCTTAAAGGCTATCGTGCTGAAGAGATTATTAGCCATGAATCAAATCCACTTAACGGTTACGTATCACCTATTGTTGTATTTAAAGAAGAGTCGAAAATCATGAAAGATCAGATATTTGTGATTAGGAAAAGCATTGAGGGAAAAGCGGCTAGTGATGCTGTGCTGCAAAAACATGGTTCGAGAAAGAAAAAACCAGCTCGAAAAACTACCAAGACCAATAAACAGATTAATCTGTTTTAATAAACTGATGCCTAAGCTATCGGATACTTTAATGCTAAGCGAAGAAACCCTATCACGTGTAATAGAAATGGCCTGGGAAGACAGAACTCCTTTTGAGGCAATCGAATGCTCCTATGGCTTTACAGAACCGCAGGTCATAGAGATTATGCGAAAACACTTAAAGACGTCTAGTTTCAAATTATGGCGCAAGCGAGTCAGCGGCCGAAACACCAAGCACGCGAAGCTTAGGAGTAAAGATATATCGCGAGGCTACTGTCCAACTCAGTACAAGCATCGGTAACTGAGTGATAGGCGAACTATGGACTTAGAGTAAAAGCTCATGTTTTAGCTTCTTCTCTCGAGTGTGTTATTACTCTGACCCCATAATTCACGCAGTCGTGTCTATTTTCAAGGCCTTGTTACTAGAGTCAGTACGTTGTAAGGAAAGCTGGTGCTTCGACCCAATAATGTTTTTGCGTCTGCGCTAATTCGATTCTGATGAACTGAATAACCGGGAGCCATTTCAATCAGATTTCCTGTGTCGATATCAAGCATAAACCCTTTCACTGACTGCGTTTCAAAATCCGGGGTAAATCGGGACATTGAACGCATCAGCAATGTTTTGCCATTGGCACTAAACGACATTGCGTTGTTTTCTATTGTGAAAGGGCTTTCTCGGTATTTACATGCAAGCTCACTCGTATCCCCTTGACCAGTGATTGGATCGATTGAGCATTCACGTAAGGCCGGGTCGATCGAAACAGTTGCTCCACTTGACCGTTGATATAGTGCATTCCCCAGTGTTGATTCATCCTGTTGATTATCGTTGAAATAGACGTGACTTCCGTTCAGATTAGTCGCCAGGGAGGTACCGCTTTGCAGAGCTGAAATAGTGATGTTTGCCGGCGCGTTGGTTTCAGTACGTACGGTGTCTGTTACAAAGCTGGTAAATGGAGAACCTGTATTTGCTAGGGTGTCTGTTGGAATTTGCGAGTATTGAACATTGCCATCGTCGGACATGACGTAACTGTACGGCGGGGTACAAGAGACCTTACTTGTCACTGTACAACCACGGTTGTCTTGTGTCACAGCTCGCTCTTGTATGTCGCCTGTGCTTGTGTTCCAAAGTACTGCACCTACGTATCGTTCGGTGACATCGCCGTTTTGGCCTTCCCACCATATCGGTGTGTACAAGGTACGCCCATCTTGCGAAAAGACCCAAGAGAGACGATTAGGTATGGCTCCCCCGCGCGACCCTACGAGGGTTTGCTGCGGCGTCATTACTGGATCCTGCCAAGTGATTAGAGTTGCCGTGTCTAGTGTGTACGCATGTAATTGGTTGGTCTGGTATGCGTACTCAGTTGTGAAGTTTTGCTCATAGGTATAAAACAAAACCACATTGGCATTATCAGATAGCGTGAAATCTTGAATATGGCTCATGCAGCGTCCAGCAGGTACCAAATCACTGAGAAACAGTGCTACCGGCAAATCTGTCTCGTATGAAGGTGTTTCGCAATCGCCGGCTGAAACAGCGATGAGATTATTGTTTTTATCAAAAAGAGTGCGCGTATTGGGTGCTACTTGGCCAACTAACTCTGTGGTTTCACCTGTTGCAGAGTCGAGCAAGAGATAATTGTCTAGATCAGATTCAAAGTTTCTGCCGGTAAGAAGAATGCTGCTGCCATCGCTGGCCAATGATGCAATGTCAATGCGATCCAATTGGTAGAGTTCCAGTAGGTTGGAAATATCATAGTCAACACCATTTGAAACATCCAAAACGCCAGCGTATGTAGGAAAGGCTAGCGTCTCTATGACTTCAGGTTGTTCTAATTCAGTAAGGTTTGGATCGCTTTGAGTGTCTTGGGCTTGGGTGTCTTCAGTTTGTGTAGCTTGAGTTTGAGTACCTTGCTGCGTAGGCTGGTCATCGCTTGAGATTTCCGATGGATCAGGAGCGCTACTGTTGCTGTC
>CALGND010000048.1 GCA_937958675.1 uncultured Granulosicoccaceae bacterium | reverse complement strand
TACAAGGTCTGTGCCGTTAAGCCTTAGTAACGCAAGCTATCCGGTAGTTCCGGGAATGTTGACTGCGGAAAACCACCCAATGGCACATCCGGCCACCTAGATGGCGCAGGCTCAAGGCCCCAATTAACCGGACTGCGCTGCTGTATACCGCTACTAAAGCCCCCTTCGAACGCACCCGACTGCCCAGCGACATATAAAAAGCCCAAAACCGCCACTAAACCAGCAGCTGCGGTTAGGCCAATTTTGACCACACTGTAAGGCCGCTCTCCACGAACCTTTCCTGTTCGACCATTAACGACAAACCGGTAAGTTCTTTTTCGGAAGCTAAAACCTGCTGTCCATACAGGCAACAGCACATGTTTGAACGTTGTATCACTGTGCTGCGTGCGTAAGCCACCAATGCGTTGCTGGTCTCCACCAATGGCATTTTGAACATCGCTACGAATAATGCGATCCATGGTGCTCTGAGCAAAGTTGAACCCCTTATCAAGATCAACTTGGTATACCTCACTGCTAAACCCGCTGAGGTATGCTTCGGTATAGACCACCAAGTTTTCCAGATCCCAAGGCTCAAGCCAATCCGTTATTTTGCGCGGCAGGGTTTTAGTGGCACCCACTAATACATCATCAAAATGACGTGAAGTACGCCCACTCACGGGGGTCCAGCGAACTTTAGGTACGCTTCGCGTACGAGTGACTCGACGGTTGTTAACGACCGCGGTATAGCGCTGCCTTACATAGTACACATCACCGCGTTGGCCCTGATAGGCCGTGGCAGTATCGCTATCGTAGGTCCAATAGGGAATATAAACACCGTGCAGCGACGCGTCATCACGCGCGTAGCGTTTAAGTTCACTCGGCGCAAACCACAATTTATTAAGCCATTTGATGTAGGCTTCGCGCGCCTGCGTATCCGTTATTTCGAACGGCAATAGTGCTTTGGGTTTTATCGGCTTGGCTTTACTGGTGGATGTCACCACCGTGGTACTACAAAATGGGCATTCGCCAGCGTGTATGTGGGCATCGAGTGCAAACTCAGCGGCACAGTTGGGGCACTTAATAATATGCGTTTCGACTGACACCGACCTAGACGTTTGCAGGCGTCGCAAGGCGGTATGCAAGTCGAGTTCTTCTATATGCGTTGTTGGGCTAGCAATAGCGTTAGCATGCCCACAGTACTGACACTCCAGCGACCGTGTTCCCACCGCATAATGCAGTACTGCACCGCATTGCTGGCACGGAAAACGAGTTTCAGTCAGTGCAGCCGTAGTGGCCTCACCGACTGATCGCCCGGAATCGACGGGCCAAACTTTCATTGCAGTTTTAAGCTCGGTTAATAGGTGGTGGCGAGGAGCTTAGCCCCTTAAACAAATCAGCCAAACCTGGCACAGTACTAGCTGCCTGCCAGTCCACCATTGATGGCGACCATACCAAAGTAGCCGGTGTGATCGCCCCTTTTGCTGCGCGTTGCTTCAATTCAGAAACACTGAACGGGCCAGACGCTGCATCACCATCGGCAATGTGAAACTCTAGCGCCTGCGGCACTGGAGGTGGTGCAATTGCAGGCTTACCGTTACCGACGCTTTCGTTCATCCTGTTAGCCATCGCTAAACCAACACCCATACCAATGCCTTCCGAGGCACCACCACCTGGGTTTTGGGCAGCCTGCTCCATTGCTGTACCGGTTTGATACTGCAAGTAGCGATCTAGGTTGCCAGTCATACCCATACTCGTGCGCTTGTCCAATGCTTCAGCAACACTCGGCGGTAAGGATATGTTCTCTACCAATAACTTAGTGAGCTCAAGCCCGTACTCGGAAAACTCTGGCGCTATGCGCCGCGTTAGGAATTCGCCAAGCTGGTCGTAGTTAGCTGCCATGTCCAATATTGGAATACCGGCACCACCAACGATAGTGGAGAACCTGGAGATGATCAAATTGCGCAACTGGTTGCTGATCTCGTCAGTGGTGAACACACCCTCTGTGCCAACGATTTCACGAATAAACTTTAGCGGATCAAGCACACGAATAGAGTAGTTACCAAACGCACGTAAACGCAGGCCACCAAATTCAGGGTCACGCAACATTAATGGGTGCTTAGTGCCCCACTTAAGATCGGTGAAACGCTTGGCATTGCAGAAATACACCTCAGCTTTAAACGGGCTTTCGAAGCCATGATGCCAATTTTGTAAAGTGGTGAGTATTGGCAAGTTGCGAGTTTCTAACTGATAGGTGCCAGGGCCAAGCACATCGGCAACCTCACCTTCGTTAACAAATACAGCAAACTGAGTTTCACGAACAATCAGCTTTGCCCCGTATTTTATCTCGTTGCCGTAGCGTTCAAAGCGATACACCATGGTATCGCTGCTGTCATCAGTCCATTCAATGACATCAATGAACTCATTAAACAACCGGCTAAAGAGCCCCATCTTAAACCTCCGCCGACGTCGGCACAGCCGTTGAGCCTTTTGCCTGTGCAGATTTTAGCGACGCTTTTAGCTCCGCTTCCATCTCTTGCAGCGCTACTTCAGCTTCAGCACGACGTCGCTTACCTTCATCAGCAATTTGCAGGCTTTCTTCAACAGTAGCGATTAGGTTTTCATTCGCCTTACGCACAGCATTGACATCAAACACGCCACGCTCCAGCTCTTCACGAACGGTGCGGTTTGCAGTGCGAAGATTTTCAGCGTTCTTTTCAAGTAGGTCGTTTGTTAGATCACTTGCAGCCTTTACACTCTTAGCCGCCTCTGCAGAGCGAAAAATAGTGACCGCTTGCGCAAGCTGTTGACGCCACAAGGGTACGGTATTAACTAGTGTTGAGTTGATTTTGTTAACAAGGCCTTTATCGTTTTCTTGGATAAGGCGTATGCTAGGCAAGCCTTGCATCGCCACTTGACGGGTAAGCTTTAAATCATGTACGCGACGCTCTAGATCGTCACGAACACTTCGTATATCACGAAGCTGCTGAGCAGCTAGCACTTCGTCGGTATTTTCAGCAGCCTTCTCGGCGGCCGGAATCATGTTTTGCTCAATCTGCTTGATCTTCTGTTCACCAGCAGCAATGTAAAGCTCAAGATTATGAAAATACTCCAAGTTTGCATCGTATAATTTATCAAGTGATTTGATATCACGCAGTAAGGTTGTTTTGTGGGACTCTAGATCATCAGTGACTACATCGACCTGCTTGCGCACACCTTCATACTGTTGGATAAATTTCGCGACCGGCGTAATGCCACCAAACAACTTACGCCACAAACGCGCGAAAAAACCTGGTGGCTTGTTAGGATCAAAGTCAGCTACTTCAAAGCCGCGTAAGACTGTAACCATACTATTCAGCGACTTACCGGCTGAACCAAGATCCTTATTACGAACACCTTCTAGCATGCTGTCGGAAATAGTAGTGAGCTCTTGTTGAGCCTTGCTACCGAAAAAGATAACTGAGTTACTGTCCGATAAATTGATGTCTTTCATAAGCTCATCGATGCGCGTGCGTTCCGTTGCATCAGCTTCTTCGTAAGTCACTATTTCGTATTTGACGTCGGCCAGCATTTCAGTGCCTGGCAAAATATCTATTTCAGTTGCTACGTCTACTTTGGTGTCGGCCATCGTTCACTCCTAGTGTGTTCGGTTTTAAATTGCATACTTTAAAGAACTTGTGCTTAACCAAAGGTTAAACTACCCCTTCTTTCTCCAGTTGCATTTGCAGTACTTCTATCGTTACGTCGAGATCTGAAACGTTGTTTTCGCGAAGCTTAGCTTGTTGCTCGCCAATAACCGTTTCTATTGTTGTTAGCACGCGCCGAAAGTTATCCTCTAACTCGGGGTTATCGTCATTCTTATGGGCTCTTGCGTAACCTTCCGTCACTTGCTGCGCGCCATCTAGGTAGACCTTTAAAAACTTACGCGCCCGACGGGCATCAGTTGGGTCTTCTTCGATGGTGTCTAGTATAACGCGTGCCTCAGTGGCAATGCGCCGCAAACGCTGGCGAAATTCTGCGTTACGAATATCTTTACCTGCCGTTTCTATGGCGTCGATTCGGCCATCAGCTTCTTCGAGCAGCTCGATCAGCTCCTCTGTAGTGATACCTACCGTGGCGACTTTTGGGTCATTACGGGCTGGATCAAAGCCGTAGTAGAGATAACTACCCAATACTACTGCCAAGCCGTAAAGCAGGCTGTCAAATATGCCATATGAATGAGAAATGCCTAACCAGGCAACCAAGAACATACCGATCGCCAAGGCAAACGAGCCGAGCATTCGATAAGGCGTAGTGCTGGCTCGCCGCTTAAACCGACGCAACTGCCCTTCTCTTTCAAGGCGTATGCCTTTACGGATTAGCCCCGCCGCAAGCATTGCAAGTGCGAAGCCTGCAGCCAATGCCAGGGCTTGCACAATGTCACCTCCCATCAACGCCCCGATGGCGGCAGGCAATAACGGTATTGGCAAGATATATAACAACATACCTTTCCACAGCACTTTGCGAGGGCTAGTTTCTGGGTTATATCGCTTAACAGCTGACATTAAATTGCACTCGAGCAGGCTTGTAGGGAGAGCAGGCCAACAGTGGCGAATAGCAGAATAAAACCGATTGTTCGTTGTACCAATATA
Organism: uncultured Granulosicoccaceae bacterium; assembly: GCA_937958675.1. Classification (GTDB taxonomy): domain Bacteria; phylum Pseudomonadota; class Gammaproteobacteria; order Granulosicoccales; family Granulosicoccaceae; genus Granulosicoccus. The sequence continues at coordinate 45,463 of CALGND010000048.1, read as the reverse complement.
GGCATGAGTAATCCTTTTAAATCTTCGTAATACGATACACGTGTTCTTCCATTGTATCGAGGCCGCGGTCTTGCAAATTGCCCAGTCGATCTGGGCCTTGTGAGTGTTCCATCAGGCTCACGGAGTAGTACGGCTCAAGCAATGCTCTTACAACGTCATCAGGCACGGAAAACGGTGGACCTTTCATCTTAGATGGGTCGTAATTCATGCTGATCAACATGCCGGTTGTGTCGGCAGGCAGCAATACCGCCAGTTTATCAACATATTGCTGCCGCATCTCAGGTGGCATTGCCACCAGTGAAGCACGGTCATAAACTGCTGAAACACCTACAGTTTGGTCTGGCTCCATCGCAAACATATCACCGGCTAAAATGCGGATTCCGGCAGCCGAATCGGTACCTGTAAACAGTTGTAAACTACCTGAATGGTTGATCTCATACGACAGTTTGTTTTCGTCAAAAAACGCCGCTGCTGCAATTTCACTCAGCTCCACACCCAGCACTTTAAAGCCCTGCTCATGCAACCAAAGCATATCCAGTGTTTTACCGCATAGAGGCACAAACACTTCGGCGCCCTTTGGCAGCTGCAATGTCGGCCACAAAGACTTCAGTCGAGAATTAATTTTCGACTGATGAAAACCGATTTTATTTTCTTGCCAGCGCGAGTGCCAGAAAGTGCTTTCCATCTCATTTTCACCTATTAAACATATTCGCTAAAACACATCGGCTAAATACATCCACAAATAGCTTAATAGTTTAACTATTCGCTTGAAAACATATCCGTTTGTAGCGGAGCTTCTACCGATGGTGATTTTGATACGCCATGCGGTATTTCACGAAATGCTTTGAGTAAAGGAAAATAGAGCCCCATCCTCACCGGACGATCTTCGCTTAAACGCAGGATATCGGCATAACCATTGAGTTGCTCATTATACCGCTCTTGCTCTTGATCTAAAAAAGTATCCAGCGAACCACCGGAATGATCACCCGTTTTAAAGTCTATAATCCAACGGGCACCATCTTCATCTATAAAGGTTCTGTCGATAACCACACTTTTTAAGCCTTCAGCTGTCATAGCAGTCAGCGCCCACTCAGACATCGCTTGCTTGTGGTTGGGATCCAAGATCCACTGCCCTCGATCATCTTCAAGTGTATTGTTGATGGCGCGAATCACTTTATCTGTTGACTTTTGAAGCCCAGCTTCAGGCATGCCTAAGCTGCGTAACTGACAGGCAGCAATTTCAGATAATGCTTTTAGTTGCTCGGGTTCATGCGCTGATGGATCAATAGCCAATCGCTGCAGTTGGGCATGCACTACTGTACCGATATCACGCGCCGCTGTACTCGCCCATAGGTAATCCACTGACGGGACTTCCGTGCTGCTTGCAGGCCGCAAACCATCGCCTTGATACACATCCAAAACCGGCACTTGCCAATCAACTGGAAGGCGTTGCAAACGTGGCACCACAATCGGCACGTCAACTACCTCATCCTCAGCTACTGGAGGTGCGCCTGGGTCCACGTTTACAAACTCACTTTCGATAATCGGCCACAGTGTACCTAACAATGAACTTTTAGCAGGATTATTGAGTTCGCCTTTGGTTGAATGCCTGGCGGTACCGAGCAAATGCAGATGTTGCTTCGCACGAGTACAGGCGACATAAAGTAAGCGAATCACCTCCTGCGCATCGCAGCGCTGATTAGCGCTCTTAACTAACTTTAAAATTGGGCCTGGGTCTTTATTTACTTCATTAAACGGTGCAAGTAGCAGTTGAAAACTATCGGGGGCATCACTCTCAAACCAGCTTAGCAGTTGCTTAGCATCACCTCTTGGCCGGCGATGCAAGGCTGGCATCACGACGGTATCAAACTCTAAACCCTTTGCCTTGTGCATAGTCATGATTTGCACACGCACCACATGGTTGTCATCGCCAACATCACCCAAGGCGTATAGCTTTTTCATCGCATCATGCAGTGAACCCAGCCGCCATAACAAACCGCGGGCTTCCATTTCTTGCAGTTTTTTGAGGCATTGCTCACTGGCATCAAGATCACTTTGATCACGGCAAACCGCGGGGCCACCCAGCTTTAGCCAACTAGATTCAACCCAAGGAATAATGGCCGACCGCGCTGAACGTTGAACAGCGGGCAGCAGCACTTTCAATAACGCCTGCACACGTTGAGCACCGTCCACTGACATATTACTAATGCGATCCTTATTTTGTAACAACTCTATAACGGGCTCATGCCCACTATCATCCATCAACACGTTTAAGTCAGCCGCGGTTAAACCGCACCAAGGCGCTCTTACGACCGCTAGCCAATGAAGTCGGTCGTGCGAGTATCGCAGGGCAAGTGTTAATGACAGCAGATCACGAACAACCGGCTTTTCGCCAAGATTATCCATTTCAATAGCCTGGTAACGAACACCTTGCCGCTGCAAAGCAGGGTATATCTCTGTAGCTTGAGCACGACTGCGCACCAATATCGCAACGCTGTGCATTGGGTCTGAATCAAGCGCAGCTTTGACTAATTGAGCCACTTGACTGGCTTCGTCTTCGACACTGCTATTAAAGTTAGGGTGGATTGTGACCGACCCTGCTATCTCTTTAAACGCAACTGAATGAGCATAGGCCGTTGCACCTGTCACATCATCTGCCTCTGCTGGAAACAAGTCAGCGAACACATGATTGATCCAATTAGTCACTGAGGGAGACGATCGAAAATTAACCGTCAAGGCTAATGGCGTCAGTGCTGTTGCGCCAATACCTTGGTTTTGCGCTCGCGCAAAGAGAGTGACATTGGCGTTACGAAATCGGTATATCGACTGCATCGGATCACCCACGGCAAAAAACGTTCTGCCGTCATCGGGCTGCCAACCCGCTACCAATTGTCGAAATAAATAAAACTGCGATTGCGATGTATCTTGAAACTCATCCACCAGTATATGGCTGATACGTAAATCCATTGCCAGCGCCAAATCAGTAGGCTCATCCTCGGCACCCATTGCCTTTTTAGCGCGAATGGCTATTTCGGTAAAATCAACCTGATGCACCGATGCGAAAACTGTTTCCAGCTCATCTAACAATAGCGGCAATGTATTGATTAACTGCTCCATCACCTCCCAATCAGTATCATCGTACTCTGGGTTGGGTAATGTTCTGACTTCGTTTATCAGCTCAACAAACGTCGGATACTCGCTGAGAGTTTTTAACAACTCAACCATTTGTTTTTTGGGGTCTTCAAGTTCCTTTTTAGACAAACCAACCACTTTTGCATCCGCAGGGCTCACAGGAAAACCAGTTTTTCGGGTCACTTGTTTACGAACGGATGGTGTTTTGACTTCCAACGTGAGCAGGCAATCAGCAAATACTCGCCACACGGGAAGAAAATCAACGGATGCCTCAGGCGCTTGTTCAAATAATACCGGAGCGCCAGTATTAAACAGCAACGCTTTCATCTCTTGCGAAAAATTGACCAGCGGTAGTAACTTTTCAATAAACCCAGCGGGAGCGCTTTCTTGCAAGGCCTCTAAGCGCGATTCGACCAAACCTAATAGGACTGCCTCTAAACCATCACGTAATGTATCTATGCCTAATTCGTTACTAACATAGCTATCCCACTGGTCACGCTTACCAAGCATCTCAGCAAGAAGGCGCTCTGCATCGCCCATCTTGTTGCCTAAATGCAGCAACACGAGATCAAATTTTTCGATATTTTTGTTAAGAAAATTAGCCGCTGCCTCTCGATACAAGGCGCTGGCATCATCCACTACCGATGAAGGCGCGCCAAGTTTTGACACAATAGGCAGCTTATGCGCCAGCGACGTACCCAAGGAATCAATAGTGCGTAAATTCAGCCGCTGCGGGTTTGATAACAGCTCCCAACCTAGCTGCTGGTCGCGCTCTAGCACAGCTTTAGCCAAAGCTATACCTTCTGCTTGATAAGTATCTACGGGCGGGGTTTTGTCTGCAGCCAATTGCAAAGCCTCAAACACACGGGTTTGCATTTCGACGGCAGCTTTACGGGTAAATGTTATCGCCAGTACTTCTTCAGGCTTTTCAACGATCGCCAACAACGACAGCACACGGCGTGTTAGAAGCTCGGTTTTACCGGAACCAGCGGGCGCTTGAACAATAAACGATTGATCAGTTTGCAGCGCTTGTGCGCGAATCGCTGCATCTTCAGGAATTGCAGCCATTAGCGCGACGCTCCTGTGTCAGCTGATAATTCGCTTGAATCGTCTACAGCTAGTTTTTCAATGCGACACAATGGCGACACTTCGCAAAACTGACAAGCATTTTTTGTGGGTGTAATAGTGGCAACACCCTGCCTTACCTCCAATGCAATTGCATCGATGCGAGCACGCCAATCGCTAACCGTAGCGCCCCAATCCTCGCTTGCTGTCATGTTCGGTACAAACCTATCCGCTCCAACGCCAAGAAATTTGTACTTATGCCTGGCAACCTGCGCGAACGTCACCCCTTGGATTTCATCATCGGTTAGGGCGTAAAGTGGGAGCTGCGGACTTTTGATTCTCTCTTCTTCCCAATCTTTGGTTCGGTTATGGGTACCTGTTTTGTAATCAATAACTAGTTTTTCGCCCGTTTCCAAACGATCAATGCGGTCAACTAACAGCGTTAGCACAATACCGTTTTGATGAACCTCTCTTCTCGTTTCAAATTCAATCGCTTCAAACGGTACGGACCGGGGTTTTTCTTGCTGTTCAATCCATTCTAAGAGCAGCCGATGTAAACGCCTGTGCTCAAGTGAACGCAACGCTTTACTTAGCTCTAGTTCATCTAATGCTTTCTTTGTTGCTTCATCAATCTCTAAGTGAAGTTGCGCCTCGTCAAGCGCTAACAAGGCTTCAGATGTTTTTATTTTGGTCCAGAAAAGCTCTAAGGCTAAATGCAACAACGTCCCGTGTTGGCGAGCATCCAATCCAAGGCCGGCCTCTTCCAATGGTCTGATGTTCAAGCGATGCAGGGCAAACGCTCGAAACGGACAGTCAGATTGGTTCTCAAGCAAGCGGGCACCTCCCCTTACTGCGCTTCCCTCAGGCAGCTCTGTACCGTGGGTATCTTCGATACTTTCAAGCGTGGCTACATTACTTATCTGAGTAGCAGGATCGCTTAAGGTTGTAGAGTCAGCGTCGCTTATCTGCATCGATTGCAGCGATTCATTGGCTTGAATACCAGAGGACACAACAGCTGCCGGAATAATCTGCGCACCATCACGAGTTTTACTAAAACTAAAAACAAGCTCTGGTGTGCTGTTATGCCATAACGCGACTTCTTGCAATGCTAACTGTAAACGCGTGTCTGCATCAGCCTGGGGCACACCTGCTTCTTTTTGCAGGCTAATAGGCAAGAACGGTGTGGGAGATGCTGGGGCTGGCCATTGACTCGCATCCATGCCACACACCCAGAGCTTATCGAATTCAATTCCATGGCTTTCCAAGCGCCCCATGATTTGTATTGGGCAAGCAGGGGTTTCCAGTTGAAACAGGCGATCGCGTAATAGCTCACGCAACAAAACCATCGCTTTGTTAGCAGATAACGGCTGACCATTATCTAATAACTGCAAATCATCCATGCAGCGCTTCCATGATTGCACGGCCTGGTACTCGGCACTGTTAATGCCTTTACCCGGCCATCCCGAGCTATCTAAAATCTGACCAAACAATGCCGACCACGCAGCGCAGCCACGCGCTTTAGCAGTATCAATTTCTGATATTTTTACTAAGGCTTTGCGAAACTTGCTAGCGCCTTTTTGTGTTTCTTTTATTAAGCCAATTAGGCCGACTTGTTCCACGCGTTTTTGGCGTAAGTGGCGATCCAATTTCTCACGCTCACGCGATTCACTCTCGGCATTGCCAACATAGGGGCTGAGCACCAGTTCGGCAATACTGGATTCGCGCAACACCCCAAACTTTAATTGCAGTACCAATAACGCAGCCTTAACTATTGGCTGCTCATCGATAGGTGTGCCTAGTGAAATATCATACGGCCTGCCCAATCCTTCGATTTGTAGTGGGCTCTGGGAAGGAAAAAAATGCTGATCAAACAAGCGCAGGCACGCCGCACGACGCTGCTGCAAATTAGGTATTACCACGCCTAACTTTTGAGCAGGGTTTGCCTCAAGCGCCTCACGGGCCGCTCGAGCCACACCTAAGAGCTCCGCGTCATCATCCATATAAGCAACGGCGCTTGCTTTAGCCATGTGGCTTGGGTTAACGGGAACAACTTTGCAACCCTGTTCTTCCATGCAATCGACCCAACTGACTTGCTGTGGTGTATTTTCTAAAAAACCTGCCATCAGCACTTTGCCAGGCAAGGCGATCAGCGTTGGGTCCTGTTTTATTAGCGTACAAAGATAAGCAGGCAGCGACGCCTCGTCAATAAATTGCGACGCCTCACAACGTTCGCTGTAGGCACGACTCCATCGCTCAAAAGCGAATTGATCTGCTGATAGATGCGTGTCTTTTACATTTGGCATGCAATTCCATGCGTGCGCTGTGTTCCAGGCCTCCATCGCTTGTCGCGCGGCACCCTGCTCATCAAGTAATTTCTGTGTGGGCTTGTCATTTTCGACAATCTCGCGCCACAGCTGTTGTTGCACTACAGCAGGTATCAATACTCGTTGCGACTTGCCACTGATCGATAGATGGTCAAGTTGCGAAGACAGCCATGTTCGCCACGGCAATATAGAAGGGGTAGCCCAAACAGTATGGCCCTCTTGTTGCTGAGATTGGCTATAGCGATGCATGTATTCGCGCGCCAATCGCTGATTAACAGTTACCAACACTGCACCGGCTTGCACTTCATCAACCCAGCTCAGCTGGCCCACGCCTTGTTCTTCATTTGCCATGCCTCAATGTTACACTTTACGGCTAACATCGGTAGCAGATTCCTTTCTCGGACCAACTGCCACTTTTAACATCACTCACTAACGCCTCAGGAGCATAACTTGATCGAATGGATTAGCAGCCCTGAGGCATGGATAGCCCTTGCCACACTCACGGCTCTTGAGATCGTGTTGGGCATCGACAACATCATTTTTATCTCGATCCTAGTCGGACGACTACCACCCGAGCAACGCGATAAAGCACGCGTTATTGGCATAGGCTTAGCAATGATTACCCGGTTGCTGTTGCTATTTTCGATCACCTGGGTAATGAGCTTGACCGACAATTGGTTCAGCGTCTTTGGGCACGATATCTCTGGGCGCGACGTGATATTGATTGGCGGCGGTTTGTTTTTATTGACCAAGTCGACACGTGAGATTCACGATAGTCTAGAAATCGAGGGGTCTGAGCATGCTCAGGGTAAAAAAATGTCAAGCTTTATCAGCGTACTGATACAAATAGCTATTCTAGATGTAGTCTTCTCACTTGATTCCGTCATTACCGCCGTAGGCTTAGTCGATCAGCTATCTATAATGGTGATCGCAATCGTGACCGCTGTTATGGTTATGCTATTTGCATCTAAATCTATATCTGACTTTGTCGATAACAACCCTACTCTAAAAATACTGGCTCTATCGTTTTTAATCCTGGTTGGCATGACGCTTATCATCGAAGGATTCGACGTACACGTGCCAAAGGGTTACATCTACTTTGCCATGGCATTTTCTGTGATGGTCGAAATGCTCAATATAAAAATGCGTAAGCGAAATGCGCACGCGATCAAGCTAGAAAAACAGCTCGTTAAAGATGAACAACAAGAAGACAAACTATAAGATGTCAAATAAAAAAATATTAGTCACCGGCGGCGCGGGCTACATCGGCAGCCACGTAGTGAAACTACTAGGCGAACGTAACGAAAACGTTGTTATTTTGGACAACCTCAGCACCGGAAACGCTGACGCCGTACTGGCTGGCGAACTGATCGTTGGCAACACTGGCGACAAAGCCGTATTGGACAAGCTCTTTAGCGATCACGATATAGACACCGTGATGCATTTTGCAGCGCACACCATCGTACCCGAGAGTGTCGAAAACCCGCTCAAATATTATGGTAACAACACTTGCAATACGCGCAACTTATTAGAAGCTTGTCAAAACCACAACGTTAAGCACTTTATATTTTCTTCCACTGCTGCTACCTACGGCACCCCCGATAGCGAAGGCGCTTGCAACGAAGGTACACCAACCGCCCCGATAAACGCTTATGGCATGTCTAAGCTAATGTCAGAGCATATGCTGCAAGACTTAAGCAAGGCCTGCGATATGTCTCACGTAATATTGCGCTACTTTAACGTCGCAGGTTCTGACCCCGATGGTCGTATCGGCCAATCAACACCTAAGGCAACTCTACTAATTAAAGTGGCGGCCGAGGTCGCTTTAGGTAAGCGAGAGCAACTACAAGTGTTCGGTACTGACTATCCCACAGCCGACGGCACTGGTGTTCGCGACTATATCCATGTAAGTGATTTAGCCAGCGCACATTTAGCATCACTAGATTACTTGCGCAAAGGCGGCGACTCGACTTTAATGAACTGCGGCTATGGTCACGGCTTTAGCGTACGCGAAGTAATTGATGCAGTAGAGCGAGTACACGGTGAAGCACTAAATGTTAATGAGCAGCCACGACGCGCCGGCGATCCACCAGCGCTCATTGCATCGGTTGATAAAATACATGCAACGCTAGATTGGAAACCAGAACTGGATAACTTGGATAGAATTGTTGAGACATCCCTTGCATGGGAACGCCAACTTATGAAGCGCGAACATAACCAATAGTTAAAACTAAAGGGTGTAGTCGAGCATCAGCTTGCCATCATTGGCTAGGCGCTCAACAAGCACATCAGATATCTGTCGATAGTAGTGAAGGTGTACCTTGGGGGGTAGGTCGTTTAACGACTCGGTGGATACTTCCAGCACATTGACCTCAGACAAAGCAACAACATCTTTTGCTTCGGCAGCACCATGAATAAAACCAAGCTCTCCAACGCACTCGCCTTCGCCACAAACCCGCAGCAAATCGCCGTTTTCGGACACCTTAATGGCCCCTCTAGTGACGATTAGTAAATCTCGATCAACACTCCCCGCAGTGATGAGTTTTTCGCCTTTCGCGTAGGTTCGCACTTTTATCACTTCAAGTAGCTGCGCGATTTCTACTTCAGAAAACGTTGTGAAAAACGTCTGTTTTTTCAGCTGACGAATAAAACGCTGCTGCGCCGCCGGGCGCTGTTCGAGAATACGAAACCGCTCGATAAATGGAGTTAAGGCGGCGGCGAGCGCTTTACCGTTTTGAAATCGTTGTCTTGGGTTTTTAGCCAAGGCTCGCGACACCACTCGGGACAGATCGGCCGGCAAATCCGATTTAACCTCGTGCAATAACGGGGCATCTGTGTGCACAACGATATTAAATAGCTGTTTAACTTTTTGCGCTTTGAATAACTGGCGGCTAGTGAGTAATTCAAACAACACCGTAGCAAGCGAATAAAAATCACTGGAAGGTGTGAGCGTTTTGCCTAGTATTTGTTCAGGCGACATGTAATTTGGTGTGCCGAGCGTTGGCCCTTGCTTGCTTAAGCCTTCGTCTCCAGTAAGCCCGATAGCAATACCAAAATCCAGTAGCTTTGCCGATCCGTCTTTTGCCAGCATGATATTGGCAGGCTTAATATCACGGTGCAGTATGCCTTGCTTGTGGGAGTAATCTAGCGCTTTGCAGCACTCGACAATGATTTCTAGCGATCGATAAATGGGCAGCGGCGTTTTACCTTTGCCATATTGTTTTAGTGATTCGCCTTCTACCGCTTCCATTACCAGGTAGTTGAGCTCCTCATATTGCCCGGCATCGAAAACGGTGACTATATTGGGATGCGCAAGCTTACCAGCGGCGATAATTTCTGTTTGATAAGCGCGCTGAGCGCCAGGTAGCTTCCCTGAAGATGCGTGTGCCTCGCCAATCGGAGACAGCTTTATCGCCACTTCGCGGTTCAATACATCATCAAGCGCGAGATGAACAACGCCGCAAGTACCCGAGCCAATCTTGGCACCAACGGTATACCGGTTGATGACATCGGGTACAACAATATCCAGCGGCTTTATGCTTAGCGGCGCTTTGGCCTTAGGTACTGCGCCATCCGAATTTTCAGACGCTTGCGCAGAAGACTTGGCATCTCGCACACTGTCGCCGACCTGGCTATTATCTTTAGCAGGATTCTTCACAGCGCTTGGTTTGTCGATCGTAGCCGGCACGGAGTTATAGAGATCAGCCGATATGTTGGGAACACTTGGGCGCTAATCATACCATCCATGCCCCGGTTGCCTGCAACAATGCGGTTTGCGCCTCCGATGGCGGAATGAGTGTGCTCAGCACCGCTACCAGCAGGATATAGAAAACGAATGCCACTCCGATACTAAGGTATATGCTTGTTTCGAAGGTATGCCTAAACACATGTCCCAGCAAGGACAGGCTCCAGACGAGCAAAAAGAACTGTGAAAAGGCTTCTATAGCGGTGAGTTCAGCTCCGTTTCGCGTCATTAGGATGGGAATTGCGACAATTTGCAACATAGCATTGGCACCACAGAGACCACCAAATGATTGCGCAAAGCGCGCCGAACGATTGACGATTCTCAATCCTACCCAAAATAACAAACCCGTTAGACCAATTTCGATAACCGCCTGAGCAATAGCTTCGCCCAAACTACTGACACTGGCAACAGCGAATACATAGGTGATTGAGCACAGGACAATGCCAATACGCAGCTGATGATCGCCCGCAGGCAAATCCTGTGGCTTCGCCATCAACAACGCGATACGAGCGTACTGTTGGAGTAGTATCAGCAAGTTCAAGTCACTAATTTTAAGATCGATTTAGATGTTATCACTGGCACCGCGTGTATGATTCGGCTATTCGCTTTAGTTATAAGCTTTTTCATACAAAACTGTCATGTATCAGCCAGGCCAGCCCGTCAAGTATTCCGATCGATTTAGGGGTTATCTGCCCGTTGTGGTCGATGTGGAGACCGGTGGGTTTAACGAGCAAACTGACGCCTTATTAGAAGTCGCCGCTGTTTTGATCGATATGGATGATCAAGGCCGTCTATCAACCGGTGAAACCTACACCACTCATGTCGCGCCTTTTGAAGGCGCTAACATGGAGCCAAAATCACTTGAGATAAATGGCATAGACCCATGGAACCCACTACGTGCTGCACGTGCGGAGCGCGAAGCCCTAAGTTATATTTTTACGCCCATCAGGCAAGCCGTAAAAAAAGCCGAATGCACCCGCGCCATACTGGTCGGGCACAACGCGCATTTTGATTTGAAGTTTTTAAACGCAGCCGTTGAACGCAGTGGCGCTAAGCGCAACCCGTTTCACCCGTTTAGTAGTTTGGATACAGTTAGCTTAGCAGGCCTAGCTTACGGCCAAACAGTGTTAGCAAAAGCTGCAGTAGCAGCTGATATGGAATGGGATACTGACGCGGCTCACGGAGCGGTATACGACACGCAAATGACCGCAGAATTATTTTGTAAGATAGTGAATAAATGGGAGGCGCTCCACGAGTGAAGCGCTTCCGTCACGCCGGATCCCCGCCTTCGCGGGGATGACTGCCTTCCACGGGAATGACGATTAAGCAGAAGCTTGATCTATCATCTTTTGCAGCTCACCTGATTCAGCTAGTTCGCAGGTGATATCGCAACCACCAACAAGCTCGCCGTTGACAAACAATTGTGGAAACGTTGGCCAATCAGAAAACTTAGGTAGGCTCTCGTGCACACCAACATCGGCAATGATGTTGACGTAAGCAAACTCTTTATTACACGCTTTCAGTACTTCAACTGTACGCGCCGAGAATCCACACATTGGCATCTGTGGCGTTCCCTTCATATACAAAATAACCGCGTTATCTTGAGTTTGCTGCTTGATGCGTTCCATCGCATCTTCTGGTTGTGCTTCAGACATTGTGATCTCCTATTTCGATGCTATGCAATCGCTGCAGAAAAACGCTCAGACGCCTTCGCCCAATCTACCACTTCGAGGTAGCCGTCAATGTAGTCTGGACGCTTGTTTTGGTACTTAAGGTAATAAGCGTGCTCCCAAACATCCAAAGCAATAATAGGCGTGCCTTGCATATCAGCAACAGGCATCAAAGGGTTGTCTTGATTTGGCGTGGACGTAACAGCCAACTTGCCATTGTTAACAACCAACCAAGCAAAGCCAGAACCAAAGCGCGTCATACCTGCTTGCTTTAGCTGCTCTTTGAGTTTGTCCATCGAGCCAAATTCGCTATCGATAGCAGAAGCCAGCGCGCTACTTGCTGCACTACCGCCATCACACATAGAGTTCCAATAAAGTATGTGATTGTAAAAACCACCACCGTTGTTACGAACAGCAGGTGCAGCAGATGCATCAATACCAGCCATCACTTGCTCTAGCGATTGATCTGCTAACGGTGAGCCATCAATGGCCCCTGTGAAATTGGTAAAGTAGGCTCGGTGATGACGGTCATAGTGGATTTCCATTGTTTGCGCATCGACATGCGGCTCAAGCGCTGAGAAGTCATACGGAAGATCGGGGAATTCAAAAGCCATTTTGGGTCCTTGAAGTTATGATTGACGCTAAGTGTCAATACGGTTGTAGTTCTGAGCTGCCTAGCAGCCAGTAGATTATGGGGCGTTCTGAGCATAATAATACGCCGGTTTGGCATTTGACTGTTGGCCTGCCTCTCTGCATGTAATAGTATCGATCATTCGACCCTATTTTCGGAGCTTGATCACCATGGAATCCTTAATGTCTGCATACGGCAGACTTCCCGTATCCATGGTTCGTGGAGAAGGCGCAAAATTGTGGGATGAGAGCGGGAAAGCCTATCTGGACGCCCTTTCAGGGATTTCTGTAACAGCGCTAGGGCATGCCAACCCAGCGCTCACAGCGGCATTGACGGAGCAGGCACAGCGGCTTGTTCACGTATCCAACCTCTACAACATCCCCGAACAGCAGGCACTGGGTGACGCCCTGTGTCGTATTGCCGCTATGGAAAAAGCCTTTTTCTGTAATTCCGGTGCTGAGGCCAACGAGGCTGCGATAAAAATCGCGCGTTTACATGGCCATAAAAAGAATATTGATACACCCACCATCATCGTTAGCACCACCGCATTTCATGGCCGCACATTGGGCACCATTGCAGCGACCGGCAACCAGAAGATCCAAAAAGGCTTCGGCCCAACCATGCCTGGCTTTGTTGATGTGCCGTTTAATGATGCCGATGCAATCGAGCAATTAGCGCAATCTCGCAGCGATATCGTAGCAGTCCTACTCGAACCCATCCAAGGTGAAGGCGGCATCAACGTGGCAGAAGACGGCTATCTGGCCGCGGTGCGCAATATTTGTGATCAGCACGGTTGGTTATTAATGTTTGATGAAATCCAATGCGGCATGGGCCGCAGCGGTAATTGGTTTGAGCATCAAAACCACAATGTGCAAGCCGATGTCATGAGCGTTGCTAAAGCTTTGGGTAACGGTATACCCATTGGCGCGTGCTTGGCACGCGGGGCAGCCGCAGACCTAATTCAACCGGGTACTCACGGAACCACGTTTGGTGGTAATCCGTTTGCATGCCGAGCAGGCTTAACCGTTATCAACGAAATCGAATCCAATAACTTACTGGGCCGAGTGACCGAGTTAAGCACTCGGATTAATGAAGGTTTGCACTCGCGATTGCATAATCGGCCTGGTGTCGTTGAGATACGCGGCAAAGGGCTAATGATTGGCATCGAGCTTGAGCAGCCTTGCGCAGCTCTTGTAGGCAAAGCACTTGATGCAGGCTTGTTAATCAACGTCACAGCCGAAAAAGTTGTGCGTATATTGCCTCCTTACATATTAAGTAATGAACAGGCCGATGAACTCGCAGATACGTTAAGCACGCTAATCATCGAACATATCGAAAGTACCTAGCAGTGGTTACAAAGAAAACACTATGAGACATTTCCTAAGCGAACGCGATCTAACAGCGGACGAATTTCGTTCTATTGTAAATAGGGGCAGTGAATTCCGCCGAATGTGGGAAGCCAACGAACCGCATGCCTTATTTCCCAACAGCACGGTTGCGATGATTTTTGATATGTCATCCACGCGAACACGCTTGTCATTTGAAGCAGGCATCACGCAATTGGGCGGCAAAGCAATAAATTTGTCGCGCAGCGAAACTCAAATGGGCCGCGGCGAGTCAATTGAAGACACAGCTCGCGTACTCTCACAGATGGTTGACTTAGTATTGATGCGTACCGCTTCGCATGAATCAATCGAACAATTCGCCAGTATGTGCACAGTGCCAGTGATGAACGGCCTGACAGATTTATTACACCCCTGCCAAATGTTAGCGGACATGCAGGCCTACTTTGATCATAGAGGCGATATAAAAGATAAAACAGTCGCGTGGATTGGCGATGGTAATAATGTCTGCAACTCTTATATCAATATCGCTGACCTGCTCGGTTTCAAGCTGCGCATCGCCTGCCCGGTTGAATTCCAACCTGATAGCAATGTCCTCGAGCGAGGCAAAAGCAACACCACTGTAATGCAAGACGTAACAGCAGCCTGCGAAGGCGCTGATTTGGTTGTCACTGATGTTTGGAGCAGCATGGGAAAGGAAGATGAACAAGAGCAGCGCAAACGCGCGTTTGCCGATTATTGCGTGACTAGTGAACTGATGGCTCTTGCTGCCGAAGACGCCCTGTTCATGCACTGCCTGCCTGCACACAGAGGCGAGGAAGTCACTGCCGAAGTCATCGACGGGCCGCAAAGCGTGGTTTGGGAGGAAGCCGGCAATCGTATGCACGCACAAAAAGCCTTGATGGAGTTTTTGCTCAATAACCGCTAGTTTTTAGCCGGCGCTCAAAACGTGGTCGACAACCGATTTTACAAGCCCGCATAGCCCCACCTAACAACGTATTGGGGATTTTTGGCCCGCTGTTTGCTTCACCGATGTTGTACTTGAACATTCGGGAGATACGACAATGGTGTCAGAACACACTGGCGGCTGGAGAACCCTGTCAACGCGTAACGCGTTTCTAATTCATTTGGCATTGAGCCTTTTGAT
This sequence comes from uncultured Granulosicoccaceae bacterium, assembly GCA_937958675.1. Classification (GTDB taxonomy): domain Bacteria; phylum Pseudomonadota; class Gammaproteobacteria; order Granulosicoccales; family Granulosicoccaceae; genus Granulosicoccus. The sequence goes on along the minus strand of CALGND010000048.1, from coordinate 30,406 downwards.
TTTCATGACCTTGGTTGCGGTAATGGTGACGCTTTGGTTTCCTGGTGAGCTGTTCTTTTTGGACGGTGGCTGGGAGGGTCTTAAGTTGGTTGCATTGGTTGATTTAGTGTTGGGCCCTGCCTTAACGCTTTGCTTATATAAACCTGGCAAAAAGGGTTTGGTGATGGATATGTCGATCATCGCTGGGATTCAAATCGCAGCATTAGCCTACGGCTTTGTTACCACCTTTGAACAACGTACAACAGCTGTGGTTTACGCCGAGAATAACTTCAACACCTTATCCAACGTTGCCCTAATCGAGGCGAATGAAAATCTCTCAGAGCGAAAAATTGAAACTCAGCCCATCAAAACATTGGATAGTCGAATACCTGCAACGCTAGTTACGGCCGATACCGACATAGCTTCGCAAATGCAAGATTTACTCAATGGATTTCCCCAATTGCATGAGCGGAGCGATAAATTCCTCAGTGCAAAAGGTAACTCTGAGCATCTTCGCAAACTTGCTGTTAGTGAAACAATCTTAGAAAACGAAGATAAAAAAGGCTTAGTAAAAAAAGCACTAGCTAAACAAAAATCAACAGCAGATATCGGTGTTCATCGCTTTAAGGCGCGCTACGGCAGCGGTTTTGCACTGTTTGACTATACCAACGGCAGGATCGTGGATTACATCAAAATCAAGGAAGGGACTGCTAGCGCTAAAACAAACGTAGCTGAGTCAGCCGAGTAATGGCCAAAGTTTATCCTTATCGGATAACTGAATATCGTTGCGTATCGGCCAGTCAATCGCAAGCTTGGGGTCATCCCAACGCAAACCAGATTCTGACTCAGGTGCATAAGCAGCGCTAACTAGATAGTTAATACTCGAACCCGCTTCAAGCACTTGATAGCCGTGAGCAAACCCTTCGGGCACATACATTTGTTTGTTGTCCGATGCGTCGAGTATTGCACCAAACCACTGATGCCGCGTTGCAGATGCCTCGCGGACATCCACTATCACATCAAATATACGGCCTTGAATACAGTTGATTAGTTTTACTTCGGCATTCGGCGCAGTTTGATAATGCATTCCTCGAACAATACCAGCACTGACATTGCTAGCCACATTAGCTTGCTGCCAACGGCTGTTTAAACCAGCCTGCGTGAATTCATCTACACAAAATGTGCGGCCAAAAGCACCACGTTCATCTGAGTGAGGTTCGGTAACAATCAGGTATGCACCCGCAAGCGGTGTTGCTTCAAAGCGCATGAGTGATTACCAAATTTTCCAAGGCGCTTCGCCGCTATTCCAGTATTCTTCTAACACTTGTTTATCGCGAAGGGTATCCATGGCGTACCAAAACCCGCGATGCTTGAAAGCAGAGAGTTGCCCTTCATCTGCTAGATTCTCTAATGGTGTTTGCTCCCAAAAAAGCTGGTCATCGGTAACGTAATCAACAGCACCTGGTTCAAGCACAAAAAACCCACCATTAATCCATGCACCATCGCCCTTTGGCTTTTCACGAAAGCTGGCGATTTTTGAGTCAACATCCGACAATTTAAATGCACCAAAACGGCCGGGCGGTTGTACCGCTGTTAGTGTTGCAAGTGTCCCCTGCTGTTTATGGAATGCAAGCGCTGCAGTGACATCGATGTTGGCTACGCCATCACCGTAGGTAAAGAAAAAGGAATCGTCTTCAAGATAAGGCTTTACTCGCCTTAGCCGGCCACCGGTACCGGTCGAATCACCGGTATCAATCAAAGTAACTCGCCAATCTTCAGTATTTGTATGGTGAACATCAATTTCGTTTTTACGTAAATCGATAGTGACGTCAGCTGTACGTATCAGATAATTAGCGAAATACTCTTTGATTACCTCACCGCGATAACCACAGCAAATAATAAAGTCACGCACGCCATGAGCGGCATAGATTTTCATGATATGCCATAGAATCGGGCGACCACCTATCTCAACCATGGGTTTTGGTCGGATCGAGGTTTCTTCTGCTATTCGTGTACCCAGGCCACCGGCCAATATTACGGCTTGCATGTTATTGGCCGCCCCTTTCTGCATCTCGTATTGCAGATGGTGGAGTGTATTTCAGCGAAATTAAAAACGCATTACTCTCACCCGAATTGACGTCGGCGCGGCTTTTCTGGCGTCGGTAGCGGTAAGAACCAGCAACTGTCCACGCGCGGGAATATTGCCAAATAAGCTTTGGCTCGAAGCTAATAAAGCGCCGTGAGAACTCATCGGCACCAGTAGCATTGATAGCATCAGGCTCATAAGCCCGAGCACGCATCGCAAAATCCATACGCGGGCTAATTTCGCGCACCATGTCACCAACTAAATCTAGCGATTCTACTTGTGAGCCAATATCACTGGGCAACACATCAACACCGAATCTTGCTGTGTATCGGGTAAGGCCCGTGTTTTTACTCAGCGTGATACCCCCGAGCCAGCCGTTTTCCGACTCTGTTGCTCTAGCGCGTGCATCCGCTGCCAATTCTTCGTTCCTGATCAGGTCAGTACTACGGATCAGATCAGTATCGTCTACAGTGTTGTTATACGCGCCGACACTAAAACCGATCCTTAAAGTGGGAGATAGCGATCGCTCAAACCCTAAATTAATTGTTGTCGTCGTTGATTTACTCGTACGCTTTGGACTTCGAAGAAGTCGTCTTTGATTAGGATCTGGAATTGATAACGGATCCTCACCTGGCGGAGCCAGCTGAACTATTTGATTATCGAGCTCTACCTGTGATTGAAAATCCTTGTAGCTAATCGATGCAGTTAAATCCACCAAGGGCGACCAACTATGCCTCAGACCAAGAGTCAAGGCAGCCTCTTTAAAGTCATCCAATTCGTCTTCAACAAAAAATACTTGCGTGTCGTCAGTTAGAAAACGATCAATTTCTTCTTGGGTATCAAAAAGCGAATCCAGCGCTTCTTCAACCGTTGGAAGCTCATGTTCAACCGTCGTGTACGAGAAGCTCGTATCGAAGGTGGTTCGTCTGCTCAGTTTGTATTGCCAGCTAGGCGTTACAACCAAACGTTGCCTTGCGACGTTTTGGTCTTGACTTACGCTAGCACCAGTATCCGCTGCAGTTACCGACAGGTCAGTAATATCGGCTGAGATATCACGACTGGGTGTGTCCTGTTTGAAATTCAGGGTAATGCCCAGAGTGGATCGTTCGCTCGACGTTTTTGAATCAAGAAAGAAAATTTGATTAGACGACAACTCATTGGATTCGGTGTCACTCTGTTGCAACAAGCCATCAACTCTAATCAAGCCCTTGAACGCTGTATTTTGAGATTCGCGGCTTAGCCCTATCGAGCCAACTAGCCGAGTTGCGTTGACAGGGTCTGCGACTTCGGTATCGATGGTGTAATTATCATCAACCCGCAAATCAAGTGCAGCAGAGGGTTCAAACACCCAAACATCTGACAAAGCATACGTTGGTGTCAACAGCGCGCCCGACAACATCCAAGCTGCTAGGTTTCGGTTGATCTGCATTTTTTTGCCTATCCGTTTTTAAGGTACTACGACTACATCACCACTTTGCAAAATGATATTTTGCTTGAGATTTCTACCGCGCTTAATATCGCGGAAATCAAATCCATAAGTGACTTCTCGGCCATCCTTACGGCGTAGTATTCGCATGTTGCGCTCTGATGCATATGGCGTGGTGCCTCCGGCAAGCGTGAGTGCTTGAACCACATCTACGTAACGACCCAATGTAAATTGTCCAGGCTTATTCACCTCACCTAAAATAAAGATGGTGTAACCGGAGATTTTATCTACGGCCACCGTCACTTCAGCATCGGGAACATAACGAGCCAATCGAGAGCGGATTTCATCTTGAACTTCTAAGGGAGTACGGCCTGACACCTGGATATCGCCAACAAGGGGAAACGAGACACCACCATCCGGGCGAACCAGTACCTTACGATCGAGATCGTCTTCTTTCCAGACCGAGATATGCAGTACATCTTCTGGACCGATGCGGTATTCCAGCCCCGCGACCTGCTGCGCGGTGGCACTGGCGGAAAAATGCATCAACATCAGCGCGAACAGCAATGGACGCAAACTGAGGGAAATCAAGGATCTTAGCGACATGAATTTGGCTCCTGGTGCAGGAGCGCATCAATTGCGGCACCTGCGGTTATTCAGATGCCAAAGTATAGCGGAACCAGGCCAGTTCGGCCGGTTCACTCGTCAGCAGTACCAATCGCCGTGGTGATAACTTCGTCATGATGGGACAGTTGGTCATACATTGTGCGAAACATGTCCACCTGATCAAGCTCTGCAAAGTTGGTAAAGAGCTCCTGAACCACACCATATGACAATGGCTGATATCGCAGCTCTACCAAGACATTAAATGGAGCTACACCTGTGGTGGCGATCTGATAGGTCACTGTATCCGTGCCTTCATTGAAATCGCCGTCCTCAAGCGCTTCACCTGCTACCGCGATATCGTCTGGTACGTTGGCCTTGTCAAAACCCAACGGTGTCAGGCGATTGTCTTTTAAATATTGGGATGCCAGCAGCAGCGAGCTAGTTTGTTTGCCGTTGTGGTCACCTGTAATCGCCTGATAAACCTGGACCTGAGTGGCTGAGGTTATGACGTCGTGGTGAGGTTCAAATCGAGCTGGGCCGACATCTTCGGCTACACCGACGATACTGCCATCTTCATTCATACGGCCATTTTCATACACCAGCTTTCCGCTGGCATCAGTGACTAGGACATGCAAGTAGACCCGGCGCGAATGATAACCACTGGGTAACTTATGCCCAGTGCGATTCGTTATTTGAACGTCCATGTCGATCTTCTCGCCATCGTAGGCCAGATTTTGTAACTCAACGTCAGCAGATGTACGAATAAAATCACGATTTCGTTCTATCGATTCATCGAAATCAATATCGCCACTAATTCCCAGCTCTTCTGCAAAGTCTCGCATCATGCTTTGCATAACTGTATTAGCGCCCAGCATTGTATGCTCTGCAAAATCGTCACGTAGCCTTGTGCTGCCCGCGTTGGCCAACTGCACGGCTTGATCAATCTTTGGCATATGGCAGCTTTGACACGAAGCAGGCTGACTGCCAGCGTCATCATAGATACTGTTTTCCCATTCGGTATACATCATTTGCTCAGCAAAATGCGATTGCTCTGCCAAAGGCTGACCATCTCGATCAACCGGGTTTGTCTTTAAGTTATGACAGCTGCCACAAGACTCGGATGAACTAATGTGGGCACCGTAGCTTGCTGTAAAATCTGACTGTTGCAACATATAGGCAACTTCTGGGTCAGTGTACTGCCCATAAGCCGGCCGTTCAGATGACTCGTCAAAAGTTTCTACCAACCAACCACCCGACATACCCGCGTCAGTACCTAGGTTGCCATCATCAGCCATCTGGTGACACATCGAACAACTCACTCCGTCCATTGCGTGGTTAAACAAATCATCACTGTCGTCCATCGAGTACACGCCCTGTACATAGTCTCCGTCTTCGATAGAGCCAGAATCAAATACTTGTAACACTAAGCCTTCTTTTTTCGCTAAATCATTAGCCATTGGTGCATGGCATCGCGTGCAGGTGTCGTTAATTTCGTCTTTAAGATTGGGGAAATGCTTAAGCTCAGCTGCCACCACTGCGTGCCAAAAAGGGTCACGAGTCGAGTTGGCCATTAAGCTTGATTCCCACGCAGTGCCGATTGACACGTCGCGTGTGCCAGCATCATCTTGAATGGACATAACCGGCTCGCCTGTTTCCGCATTGCTATGACAGGAGGCGCATATGCCGCTACCCGAGAAATGCAAGCCTTCGAAAGTTTTTTCAGAGTGGGCAATTTCGGGAGTCGTGCCTCTACCCGCTTCAGCAATCTCAACATAAGTTGGATTAAATGAATCACCACCGCCACCGTCAGAGCAAGCCTGCAGTGCCAGCAACGCCACTAAAACCAATGCGCCACGTATGCACAAACGACTATATTGACCAAGAGCCAATAGAGCAGCCGGTGCGTTGATTTTTTGTTCTGTGTTATGCATGAAGCATTACCAGTTAGGGCTAAATTCTACGAAAGTGGGATTCTATGGAAGCCTGACTACCCAGCTCACCACTACTCAAGCTATCGACGCGTAAGGGCCAGTGTTTAAACAGAACACGCCAATCAGTAATCACTGGGTTCGTAAATCGTGACGTTGTTCCCAATATAATCCGCCACCCAAATCGTGCCAGGGAAGATATCGCTGGAGCCTTGGGCCGTAACATCAAGTGGTGTTGACCCAACATTAGCAAACAGCTTGGGTCTTGAAGTCACTTCAGTACCATCACCATTCAATGTAATGCGATAAATCGAATTGTTAAATGTAGCGACCAATAAATCGCCTTGCATACTGCCTAAGAAATTGTTGGCAGTGTATTCCGTGAGGCCATTCGATGAAGAGCCGATAGTAGTGAGCGCACCGTCACCTGCCAGTGGCGCTTGGTAATCGCAATTACTCGTAATCGCATTACCTTCGATCGGTGTTTGAGGGTTACTGGCGTTAAAGGTATTACTTTTATTACCACGAGTAGGATTAGGATGGCCGCCGTACGCACCTTTAGTCACTAAATGAAGATTATCAAAATGGATCGCGCCGCCATCATCTGAATCGTTAGTGCAATCACCTTGAGGCAAACCACCCCAACCTGGATTAGGGCCATTATCAAATGTATATATCCTTCCAGAATCTGTAACAACGATATCGTAGTGGTTACGATAACCCGTTGCGAACAAGCTAACTGGCCCATTATTAACAAGTTTCGCTTGGTTCTTACCGTTATTGCCACCAAAAGGGTCGTTAAAATCGTTGACGCCTGGTCGATCTTCATCATCGAGCGTTGGCAAAATGTAAGGACCGTTTCCAATCGCAGCTAAATCAATTTCAAGTATCGCAGCACTTAGAGCAAACTCTGGTAAATGGGCGAAGTTGTTCGATGGTGCCCCCATATTGGTATGCCCGCCGGTGTTAAGTAGCAACTTATTGTTGCCGTATAGCGTTAAGCCATTGGGTATATGGTTTTCTTCAGAACGCGGAAGGCCAAGCACCAAATCATGTTTGATCCAATTGCCGCCTTGCTTAACGAGCTTGTGAAGAATGCCTGAGTTCGTGTCTAAATTTGAGTCTGTTCCAGATGGGCCAGCCGCCTGGCGTGGATCACTGGATGCGGCATAAATGATCGGTGCAGCAGCAGTACCAGCGACGTGTATTCCAGTTAATAGGCGAGTGTTCTCAGAATTGTTAATCGAACCATCATCATCATGGTTTTGTACATTTTTAATCAGGTTGATCGTGTCTGTTTTAGTGCCGGTATAGTTGTTTTTGCTATTTCTAACTACGCTATATATATGTATAGAACCATCAAACTGTCCAACATAAAGCTTGTCGTCAGGGCCAAATTGCAATGTGGTTGCCCGCGTGGTGTTAACGTTCTTAAGCGTGCTTTTGCCAAAATTGATCGGAACATTCTGCGGTGTAACTACTGTGCCTTCTAATTCCAGCTCAAGTGCTGGATTGTTACCGTCGTGCAAAATAACAAGCTTTGCATCCTTAAAACCAACTTGACCTGAACTAAGCGTGATTGGCACGCTAACACTTTCACCAGGGGCAAGCGTTACAGGGGAAAAATCAACATCGAACGCAGAAGACTGTGGGCGACTTTTCTGAATCCCAGTGATATTAATCACTGGTGCTTCAGGTTCGCCTCGATTAGTTAAAACCAATTGCTGAGTGCTGGACTTGCCAGTAATCACCTCACCAAACTGAGTTAGATCATTTCCCGCAGATAAGTCACTGGTTAGGGGATAACGAGACCAACCATTGAATAACAAAATATAAGGTGACGTAGCACCCTCAATTTCCAAACGCATACCGGCAGATTTAGTACCAGTGGTAGTCGGTGTAAAATCCACCAACATTTCAAGCTCTTCACCTGGATACAAGGTGACGAAACCGTTGAAATCGACCGAGTATTCAGACGCATTTTTACCAAACAACGAAGCACTATTAATTTCTATCCCTTCGGCGTTTGCCTCACCAACATGGCTAAGCGTGATAGTGGCCGAGCTGCTAGCGCCGATCTCAGTCAAGCCTGTATCAAACGATGCTGGTGATATTTGAAGATTCTCAACTTCCATAAGGGTGGCCGTGCCACTGAGCGGTACAGATATTTTTCCTGGAATATCCCCCCCGTCTGGAACAGGAATATCCTGAGCAAACGCACTTTGCTGCGCTGACAGTATTACCAACACACTTGCCAGTACCGCATTACCAACCCAAGCTAGAATTTTGTCAAACATCGAATTCTCTAAGAAACATCAACCGCGCACACGCGCGCAATGCTTAAGAGGTGCAAGTTTCGTACAAATTTTAGGCTTTAAGCGTGGCGGGAAGAAACAACACCAAAGAAGCGCCTCATTATCACTTCTAAGATATTGTTTTTATTGAATTATTACCGAATACAACAGGGCGTATCGCAACTCTATTCCGGCGCGAATCAGCAGCATGAAACGCCTTATTCAGCGCCTGAAAATTGCTGCGCCCAGCTTGGCAAAATATCGTCAGGCATTGCCTGCGCGTGATAAACAGCTCTGGCAATCGAGCGCGACACACACACCGCGGCCGCATGGCCCAGCGCGACAAAATCACGCTGCGCGTCAACAATCTCTCGAGTGCCTGTGGACATCGCAAACACCAAATCACCGTCATATTGAGTATGAGCAGGCACGATGGCTCTAGCAATGCCGTCTTGCGATGCAACAGCCAAACGATGCGCTTGTGATTTATTAAGTACTGCATCAGTTGCCACAATCACCAATGTTGTATTGGCCATGGCTTCATATGCAGCCATTTTTTCGTTGCTCGGCGTGCGTAGTGGTTGGCTATCGCCACTACCCAAACCACCGTATTCATCATCGATCTCAAACGGTGCTGCCCAGAATTCCTTGCCATCAGGCACCACAGCGCTGCCATGCGGGTTTGCCACCACTAACGCTCCAACCGTATATCCACTGGGTAAGATCAACGATGCAGAGCCCAGCCCTCCTTTTAAATTGGCGCATGTTGCGCCGAATCCAGCACCAGTAGAACCCAATTCGAAATTACGGCGTGCATCCGTTAATGCGTCAATACCAAGGTTACGATAAGGGTTTGTCGTCCATTTTTTGTCTCCGCCATTGAGTAGATCAAAAATGATCGCTGCAGGCACGATGGGCACAGTGACTGGCCCTATGGAGAAGCCCTTACCTGCGGCTCGCAGAGTATCAGCAACGCCACTGGCAGCATCCAAACCAAAGGCTGAGCCACCGGACAACACCAAAGCATCCACCTCGGCCACTAAACGCTCTGGATCAAGACAATCCGTTTCACGAGTACCAGGGGCTCCGCCCATCACATCCACTGCTGCAACAAAAGGGTGTTCAGCAGTGACTACAGTGCAGCCTGTTTTGATGGATTTGTCGTGCGCGTTACCCACTCGCACACCCGGCACATCGGTAATGAGATTACGCGCACCCGCCACCATTAAATTTAAGTCTGTTGCGTTAGATACAGCGTCCACCATCGACCTCCATGGCAACACCCGTAATCATACTGGCCTCGTCTGAACATAAAAAACTTGCGGCGTTGCCCATATCTTCTGGCGTGCTAAATCGTCCAATCGGTATGGTGCTAATAAATTTTTGTCGAATTTCTGGGGTATCTTCGCCCATAAAGGATTTAAGTAGAGGTGTTTCCCCGGCAACAGGATTGATCGCATTAACCCTAATACCAAACGGCGCTAACTCAACTGCTAAGCCCTTAGTGGCAGTAATTAACCAGCCTTTGGAAGCGTTATACCAAGTCAGATTAGGTCGAGGGCTAACGCCACCAGTAGACGCAACATTTAAAAGAACACCAGTGCCTCGTGCTTTCATGGCAGGCACAATCGCTTGCGTCATGTAGTAAAGAGCCTTTGTGTTAACCGCGATAATACGATCAAAATCTGCTTCGCTTACTTCATCAGCAGGTGTTGGCAGATGAGTAACACCTGCATTATTCACTACAATATCAATATCCCCAAAATTTTCATTAGCCGTTTGCACTAATGCAAGAGTACTTTTATGGGATGCCACATCAGCGGCACAAGCAACAACCCGATCACCAAACTGTGCCGCGACGGCCTTTGCTGCCTGCTCGTCAATATCTGCCAGCACGACTCGGGCACCTTCAGCAACAAATTTAGCCACAATGCCTTTACCAAAACCCGACGCACCGCCGGTAACGATGGCTGTTTTGTGTTCTAGTTTCAAATTGGGTTTCATAAAAAGTAATCCTGTAGCATCCACATAGCAACGCTAGTCATGGCGAGCAGCTACGGTTTTAAGTGCTGACATACCATACAAGGCCTCAAAGCCCTTTTCTCTACCGTGGCCTGATTTGCCGACCCCACCAAAGGGTAGCTCGACGCCACCACCAGCACCGTAATTATTAATAAACACTTGACCAGCCCTTAATTTTTTAGCCAAACGCATTTGCCTAGCACCATCCCGACTCCAAATAGCAGCCACTAATCCAAACTCGGTTCCGTTGGCCAAGGCGAGTGCATGATCATCATCGTCAAATGGCATAACAACCTGCACTGGTCCAAATACCTCTTGTTGAGCGAGTGCATGCTCAGCGGGTACGTCAGCGAACAACATGGGCTTAACAAAGAAGCCAGTATTGCTGGCTGCAGAATCAATCTGACCCTCAGCAACGCAATTAAGGTCACTGGCATTGTTTATGAAGGATTGGACGCGTTGTTTTTGTTGCTCACTAATTAGTGGGCCAATAGAGAAGTCCTGCATGGCATCTCCAACCCGCAACTGCTGGTATTGCTTTGCCATTTTGCTGACTACGGTTGAGTAAATTGAACGATGCACTAAGATACGCGATGCCGCAGAGCAGGTTTGCCCCGCGTTCTGAATGCCAGCATTAATAAGAAACGGCATCGCCGCTTCGATATCCGCATCTTCGAACACTAATTGTGCTGACTTCCCGCCTAACTCTAGCGTGACCGGAATAACGTTTTGTCCAGCAGCTTGTTGAACACTCATGCCTGTTTGCACTGAGCCGGTAAACGAAATATGTTGCACGCCGGTATGAGCGGACAATGCCGCTCCAGCCTCAGCACCTAAGCCAGGCACAACATTGATAGCACCTGGTGGAAACCCCGCCTGTTGCGCTAGCTCTGCAAAGGCTAGTGCTGTTAAGCAAGCCTGCTCGGCAGGCTTTAATACAACAGCATTGCCCATGGTTAAGGCAGCCCCAACTGAACGCCCTATTATTTGCATTGGGTAGTTCCAGGGGATGATGTGCCCAGTAACACCATGGGGCTCGCGCAAGGTGTAAACCGTGTAGCCTTCAAGGTACGGCAGGGTATCACCATGCACTTTATCAGCAGCGCCTGAATAGAATTCGCAATAACGAGCAAGCGCAACCGCATCAGCGCGAGCTTGCGTAAGTGGCTTGCCTACATCTTGTGCCTCCAACGCGGCTAAATCCTCAACGCGATCCTGCACTAACTTGCCAAGGGCTGCTAGCCATCTACCACGTTGCAATGCGGTCGCCCGACCCCATTCGCCATCGAGTGCATCTTGGGCAGCGTTTACCGCAGTGTCGATATCAGCGGCACTTCCATGCGCAATTTGGCAAAGCTCTGCACCAGTGGAAGGGTTACTTAAACTAAGTTGCTCCCTATTGGCAGGCGCCACCCACTGCCCACCGATAAAACAAGCGCCAGGATCAAACGTAAATGGCATCGATAAACTCATTAGGTTTGATTCTCCTCATCAGGCAGCTGCGGTGTGGCAGCCAATAACTGTTGAGTATAAGGGTGGCTGGGATTATTGAAAACAGCTTCAGTTTGCCCGCGTTCTACAATCTCCCCTTGCTGCATCACTAACACTCGATCTGTCACTCTGCGCACCACCGATAAATCATGTGAAATAAATAAATACGCGATCCTGTGGCTGGCTGCCAGCGCTGATAAAAGGTCAAGTATTTGCGCACGAACCGACACATCTAAAGCCGAGACTGCCTCATCCAATACAATTAGCGCGGGTTTGATTATTAATGCGCGTGCAATGGCGATACGCTGACGTTGCCCACCAGAAAACTCATGAATGTATTTGCTTGCATCGCTTGCCTGTAATCCAACACTCACTAGAGCATCGTTTACAGCAGTAATTTGTTCTTGTTCGCTTAGCGCATGCTCAAGCACGTGCAAGGGCTCAGCAACGAGTCGCTTAACCTTATGGCGAGGATTAAACGAACCATAGGGATCTTGAAACACGACTTGCATTTCTCGCCGTACGGCATTGGATAGGGTTTCGCCCTTTGCTAACAGCTCACCATGCAAACGGATCTCACCCTCAGCAATCGGCATTAAACCCAGCAGCGCACGTGTCAGTGTTGACTTACCACAGCCACTCTCGCCCACCAATCCCACACTTTCGCCTTGCTTAATAGACAGTGACACCGACTTAAGCGCTCGAAAATATCGAGGCTTACTCCACCAGTGTTTGCGTGGCATTCGGTATTCACAACTAAGATTTTCAACATCGAGTAATGGCGCGGCATCAACGGCTGCATCCACTCTGTCAGGCACATGCTTTGACGCTTCAATTAACTGACAAGTATAGGGATGCTTACTATGCTTAAACAGTTGCTTTAGACTTCCTCGCTCGACGATATCTCCATTACGCATAATAACAATATGATCAGCAATGCCGTTTACCACAGCCAAATCATGACTGATCAGTATTAGCGCCAGTTGCTCGTCAACAACCAATTGTTTTAATAGATCAAGGATGCCAGCTTGGGTGGTGACATCCAACGCAGTAGTTGGCTCATCAGCTATTAACAATGCTGGCCGCAATGCTATGGCCATCGCAATAACCACTCGTTGCCTTTGCCCACCTGATAATTCATGTGGATAACGACTTAATGGGTATTGGCTTACAGGTAAGCCTACTTTTGCAAGCGTTTCCTCTGCAATCTTGCTGGCATCAACGTTAGACACGTTACGATGTAGCTTAATGCACTCGGCCACTTGCTTGCCAATGCTTAGCACCGGGTTAAGTGCCGTCATAGGCTCTTGAAACACCATACTAATGTCACTGCCACGAAGCTTACACAGTTGCTCCTCACTCAGCTTTAACAGGTTTTGCTGATCAAAATTGATTTCGCCGGCGGTGTTAAACCCCTCTGGCAACAAACCCATAATCGACAAAGCCAACATTGACTTACCACTACCACTCTCACCAATAATACCGAGAACATCACCTCTATTTAGTGACAGCTCGATACTATTTAGGATGGGCTTGTTTTCTGTTGGTAAAGCGCGAGACGAATTACTTGACGTAGTGACAGAGACGTTTAGCTTGTTTATTTCAAGTAACGTTTCTGCGGCATCTTTAGAAGAGCTGTTTGCAAGCTTACTCAACTGCGTAGCCTCTGCAAACGCGGGTCAAACCAGTCTCGCAAGGCATCGCCTAACAAGTTAAGCCCTAGCACAGTAAGCAAAATTGCAAAGCCTGGAAACAACGCTACATGCGGGGCAAGTGATACCAGTGTTTGACTTTCCGCCAGCATACGCCCCCAGCTGGGAATGGGAGGTTGTGCCCCTAAACCCACATACGATAAAGCAGCCTCTGCCAAAATACCCAATGAGAACTGGATCGTGCCTTGCACGATGAGTAAATTTAAGATATTCGGCAGAATGTGTTCAAACGATATACGTGTTGCGCGTTTACCAGCAACTTTTGCAGCCAGTATAAATTCGCGCGACCACAAACTTAATGCCGCGCCCCGCGTTAACCTGGCAAACACCGGTATATTAAAAATACCAATCGCAATAATAGCGTTAACTGCACCTGGACCAAACACTGCGGTGATCATTATGGCAATTAGCAAAGCTGGGAAAGCAAACACCAAATCATTGGTACGCATGATCAGCTCATCAATCAAACTACCTTGATTAGCCGCGGCAGCCAAACCTAATGGCACGCCAATCAACATCCCAATACCTACAGCAATAAACGCTACCGCAATCGACGTTCGCGCGCCCACCATAATCATCGAGAATATATCGCGACCAAGCTGATCGGTACCAAACCAATGACCCATACTGGGTGATTGCAACTTATTGGGGATATCAAGCTTGGTAACATCGAATGGCGTCCACACAAACGACACTACCGCTGCTAACAGAAATATTAGTACGAGCAATGCTCCGGGTATTAATGTGCGCAATTTCATGAGCGCGTTCGCAAGCGTGGATCAACCCAGGCATAGGCTAAATCAACTAAAAACGTCACCGTAACAACGGCAAACACCAACAACATCACAACACTTTCAACCACGATTAAATCGCGTTGAGCAATGCTTTGAAACACCAAAAGCCCTAATCCAGGCAGGTAAAACACTTTTTCGATAATAATGGCGCCAGCCAATAAGAACGAAAACTGCAAACCCAATATGGTGAGAACTGGAATCATTGCATTACGCAAACCATGACGCCAAATTGCACTGCGCTTGCTCATGCCTTTAGCTCGCGCCGTGCGCATGTAATCTTCACTTAACACATCAAGCAATGACGAACGCATAACGCGTGTCAGTATTGCAGCTTGCGGTAGCGCTAGTGCAATAGCTGGCAACAGCAATGATTTAAGCCCCGCCAGCAAGCCTTGGTCCCAGCCAACGAAACCACCCGAAGAAAACCACCCGAGCTTGATGGCAAAAAAGGAAACCAATAACATCGCAAACCAAAAATTAGGAATGGCCACGCCTAGCTGCGTCATACCGGTTACTGCCGCATCCCCGAAACGCCCACGACGGCTAGCAGCATAAATGCCAGCGGGGAATGCAATTGCCGTAGATATCAGCAGAGCGAAAAGCGTCAGCGGTAGTGAGATCCACATACGCTCTCCAATCATGTTCGCTACAGGAGTTTTATAGGTATACGATGTACCAAAGTCCCCCTGCAACATGCCAGTCAGCCATTGCCAATAGCGAACAGGCTTACTCTTATCCAAACCTAACTCGGCACGCAATGCTTCTAGAGTATCGGCTTGCGCGTTTATCCCCAGCATAAAGGAGGCGGGATCACCTGGCACGATCTCTATAGTGACAAACAGCACGACACTGGCTACCAACAAGGTTAGTGCCAATGAAGTTAAGCGCTTAAATAAGTAACGGAGCATAAACGAGAACGGCGTGCTGTTAGCACGCCGTTATTTTTTATTAATATCGTTGAAGTTGTGAATATTGGCAGCCTAATCTTCCCAATAAACCCCTGTCATGTCATTAGCCTGAGTTGGCGAATTCTGCCATAGCCCTTTAACTTTCGCATTGGCTACACCCGTTTTAGCTAGCTGAAACAAAAACCCATTGACGTAATCTTCTGAGATGATCTTTTGCGCCTGTTTCAGCATCACCGTGCGACGCTCTGGATCAGTTTGCGTGTTGAAGGCACCCATCAATGCCTGGAATGCAACGTTGTCATATTGGAAATAGTAATCCGGATTCGCGTAAATATTGATATCCATAGGCTCAGTGTGCGACACAATGGTTAAGCCGTAGTCTTTACCTCTAAACACCTGCTCCAACCACTGTGCCCATTCAAGATTACTGATCTCAACGTTTATACCCACCTCACGAAGCTGAGCGGCGATGATCTCTCCACCGCGACGCGCATAAGAGGGCGGGGGTAATTTAAGCGTGGTGGTAAAACCGTCAGCTAATCCAGCCTCAGCTAGTAATTCTTTTGATAAAGCAGGATCGAATTGCGAGTTAGCCGTTAGATCGATATATGCTGGGTTGTGTGGTGCAAAGTGAGAACCTATCGGCGTGCCATAACCGTACATCGCACCGTCGATGATCGCAGAGCGATCAATCGCATGAGCAATTGCTTTACGCACGCGTACATCATCAAGCGGCGCTAGCTGGTTGTTCATGGAAAGAATTGTTTCGCCTTCTGTAGAACCCAGCAGCACATTAAAACGTGGATCAGCATCAAACTGAGCTAAGTTTTCAGGTGCAGGAAAAACAGTAAACGTGTCAACATCACCCGACATAGTGGCAGCAAATGCAGCCGTTGGATCACTGATAAATTTAAACACGACTTTATCGAGCTTGGCTGGTTCCCCCCAATAGTCAGGATTTTTAACTAACTCGATTTTATCGCCCTGCACCCAGTTAGAAAACGTAAAGGGGCCTGTACCGACAGGTTTGATTGCCGCGTCATCAACAGAGGCTTCATCAAGCATGATGGCATCGCCCCAAGCAAGATTGAACAACAAATTGCCATCGCGGGCGAGAAGTACAATTTCAACAGTGTGATCATCAATCACATTCACGCTATCAATATTGGCAAATAACTGCTTTTGTGCATTGGTTGATGTTTCAGCAAGCGCTCTGTCTAGCGAAAATTTGACATCCTCTGCAGTAAAGTCAGCACCATCATGAAACTTTACGCCTTGATGCAAAGTAAAGGTATAGGTTTTGCCATCATCGCTAACTGACCACTCGCTAGCCAATGCAGGGTTAACGCTACCATCAGAGCCAAAACGCGTTAAACCTTCAAATACATTCGCGTATACCACTTCATCAATTGCCGCAGCTGCACCGCCAGTAGGGTCAAGGATAGGCGGCTCAAGTTGCATACCCACTGTTATGTCAGTACGAGCAGCATTTGCATTGCCCATCGTCATCGTGCTGGCTAGAGCCAAAGTAATTGCTGTACTGATGCGCAATCCACGTGAGAAGTGTTTCATGTTCGTATTAATCGAAAAAGAAGATAGAGCCACAGTCATTCTCCGCGTTGTTATTAATGATTGTTGGTCGGTGCCGCCAACAATTGGGCAAGCGTCCGACCCATTACATGAGCTGAGTCAATCATATCCTGAATTCCTACATATTCGTCAGGCTGATGAGCTAAATCGAGTATTCCAGGGCCGTAAGCGATACAATTTTTTAACTTTCCAATGCGATCTATATGCTTTTGATCATAAGTACCCGGGGATATAACGTATTCAGGATCACAACCGAGTTGCTCTCGTATCGCATTCGCCACCGCACCCACGACAGGCGCATCCTTTTCAGTCATGGTAGGCAGCACACTAAAAAGCTCTTTGATCGAATAACTGAACGTATCTCGACGTTCTTTTATACCCTCGAGCAAACTATCCACTTCAGCTTTTACTTCATCAAGCGTTTCTTCCATTAAATAGCGCCTGTCGATCACCATGCGGCATCGATCGGCAACTAGAGCCGCAGGCATACCGGTGTAATCGGCTTCTGGCTCTGCCAAGCCACCGTGTATCGAATTAATATTCAGCGTAGATTGACGCGCCGCCGGCGGCACGACTGGCATATCAGTTTGCTTGCTAGCCAGTAGTGGAAACAGGGAATCTTCCATGGTGTTCACCACCTCCCCCATATGCCGGATAGCGCAATCACCCAGAAACGGCATTGAACCATGCGCGATGTGCCCATGGGTTTCAATTTCTGCCCACCACACCCCCCGATGCCCAAGGCAGATGCGATCTTTGTTTAACGGCTCAGGAATGATCACGTGCTGCACGCGCTGCGGATCAAACCAACCATGCTCAGCAAGATAGGCCACGCCACCAAATCCGCCTGATTCTTCATCAGCCGTGCCAGAGATTTCTATTGCGCCTTGATAATTGGGAAAGCTATCGATAAAGGCTTCGCAGGCAATAATGGATGAGGCTAAGCCTCCTTTCATATCGCAGGCGCCACGCCCATACACTTTACCGTCATGTACCTCGCCGCCAAACGGATCGAAGGTCCAGTTTTCGCCAGGCTCTACTACGTCCGTATGGGAATTAAAATGAACGCACTCGCCGGCATGCCTACCTTCATGCCGCGCTATGATATTCCATCGCGGGTATTTGTCACTATCGCCCAGCGCACCAATTGCACGCACCTTATCAATCGCAAAGCCGCGTGGCTTTAGGCGCTGCTCCAGAAGTTGGCAAATAACCGCATAGCCATCCCCAGGCGGATTAACAGTGGGAATGGCAATGAGTTGTTGGGTAAGCGCAATTAGATCATCGCGCGCGGCATCTATACGTTGGCTCATAACGGCCAAGCATTGTTCTAAATCTGAGTCGGTAGTCATCGACTACCGACACTACAGCACTTAGCTCAACCTTTCAAATACCGTGGCGATGCCCTGACCCATGCCGATACACATGGTGGCTAGGCCGATCTCGCCATTGTTTTGCTCCATCACATTTAGCAGCGTGGTTGAGATACGCGTTCCTGAGCAACCCAATGGATGGCCCAATGCTATCGCGCCGCCATTAAGGTTTACTTTTTTATCCATATCATCCAGCAAACCAAGATCCTTAAGCACCGGCAGTGATTGCGCTGCGAAGGCCTCGTTAAGCTCAACGTAATCGATGTCGCTGATACTCATGCCAGCGCGCTTTAACGCTTTTTGAGTAGCAGGCACAGGGCCGTAACCCATTATCGCTGGATCACAACCGCTTACTGCCATTGATTTAATCCGTGCAATAGGCGTTGCACCGTAGGCTTTAGCCTTAGCACCTGACATCACTAACATTGCTGACGCACCATCTGCAATCGCAGAGGACGTACCCGCCGTAACGGTGCCAGTTTTTGGCACAAATGCTGGCCTTAAGGATGCCAAAGCTTCAAGCGTTGCATCGCTACGAATAACTTCATCACGCTCGATTAAGCTTAAGTTGCCGCTGGCATCATGCCCTTGTATCGGCACAATCTCTTTATCAAAGCGGCCACCATCCTCAGCTGCCTGTGCGCGTTTATGAGAGCGCAATGCAAATGCATCCATATCTTCGCGTTTGATGCCATGCACTTGGCTAAGCAGCTCAGCGGTTAAGCCCATCATCATCGAACCTTTTGCCGCATAGCGGCTCATCGCCGGATTAATATCTACTCCATGCATCATGTTGACATGCTGCATGTGTTCCACACCGCCCACTACAAACACATCACCGTAGCCTGTCATGATGCCTTGTGCCGCAGTGTGCAATGCGCTCATTGAAGAACCACACAAGCGGCTAACCGTTTGCGCAGCTACACCCTTAGGCAGGCCTGCCATTAAACCAATAGAGCGGGCAACGTTGAAGCCTTGCTCTAGAGTTTGATTAACGCAACCCCAGACTACATCTTCCACATCTGCCTTATCGCACATTTGGTTACGCTTAAACAACGCTTCAACCAATGCCGCTGATAAATTTTCTGCGCGAACATTAACAAAGCCACCGCCTTTAGAGCGACACATTGGTGAGCGCACGCCATCGACTATTACGACGTCGTTGTCTTGGATACTCATGCTTTGTCTCCTGAATAAAAACCAATGCCCTTGGTGGCCATGTCGCGCATTTTATCGGTAGGTGCATACAAAGGGCCAAGCGAAGATAACGCATCAGCGCGTTTACAAAATTCAGCTAAGCCCATTTTATCGACATAGTGCAGCGCGCCCCCTCTAAACGGTGGAAATCCAATCCCGTACACCAACCCCATATCGGCTTCAGCCACTGAATCAACAATGTTGTCTTCAACACAGCGCGCCGATTCGATACAAAGCGGGATCATCAATCGATCGAGAATCTCTTCATCGGTAAAATCTTTAGCACTCTTTTGTACCGATTGAATAAGCGGCGCGACTGTTTCATCAGGCGTTTTCTTAGGCTTACCCTTTCTATCAATAATGTACTGATAAAAGCCTTTACCGTTTTTCTGACCCAAGCGCTCAGCCTTATATAAGGCATCGATAATGGTATCGCCATCGCTGCTCATTCGATCAGGGAAGCCTTCAGCCATTACGGCCGATGCGTGTTTTGCGGTATCCATGCCAACAACATCTAAAAGGTAGGCAGGCCCCATTGGCCAACCAAATTTTTCCAATGCTTTATCGACTGCGACGAAGTCTGCACCGTCACTAATGAGCTTAGAAAAGCCTGTGAAGTAGGCAAATAGAATGCGGTTTACCAAGAACCCTGGGCAATCGTTAACAACGATGGGGGTTTTACGTAAAGCTAATGCGTACGCCACAGTGGTTGCAATCGCAACATCAGACGAATCTTTGGACCGAATAACCTCGACCAACGGCATTCGATGCACCGGATTAAAAAAGTGCATGCCACAAAAGTTTTCAGGCCGCTTCAGCGCATCTGATAACAGATTTACCGAAATAGTTGATGTATTAGTTGTGATGATGGTGTCATCAGTGACCTGCTGCTCCACTTCTGCCAATACTGCTGCTTTGATTTTTGGGTTTTCAACAACCGCTTCGACCACCAAGTCAACGCCGTCAAATTCGCCATAGCTTAAGGCAGGCTGTATCGCATTGAGTATGTCAGCCATGCCCTCAGGCTTTAACTTGCCACGTTGCATTTGCTTTTTAAGTAACTTACCGGCTTCTTCCAAACCATCATCTAGCGCTTCTTGGCGAATATCCTTCATCACAATCGGCACGCCGTTTGAGGCTGATTGATAAGCCACACCACCGCCCATGATACCTGCACCAAGCACAGCAGATTGATCCACCTTGCGTGCAGCTTTAGCATGCTTGCGCGAAATGCGCTTTAGGCCTTGGTCTTTTAAGAAGATGCCAACCAAGCTTTCAGCCACATCGGTTTTAGCCAATTTAATAAAGCTTGCACTCTCAACAAGCAAGGCATCATCACGCGATTTATCTGCATGCTTTGCGATAGTGTTGATGATGGTCATTGGTGATGGGTAGTGTGGGCCAGCCTTTGCACCCACTACACCTTTGGCGGATTCAAGCGCCATGGTGAGCTCCATCGGAGGCAACGTTAAAGGCCCCTTCTTGATTGCACGGCGATCAACATTATCCAGCTTTCCAGCCTTGCATTGATCGATGATTGATTGCGCCGATGCAATCAAGGCATCATCGGCCACGACCGCATCGATAGCACCATCAGCAAGTGCAGCGGCTGCTTTTTTTGATGCACCTGTGCACATCCACTCTACTGCGTTATCAACACCAATCAAGCGGCTTAATCTTACTGAGCCACCCCAACCCGGCATTATGCCAAGCTTCACTTCGGGCAAGCCCATGCGAGCACCTTTGCCGGCCACGCGAAAATCGCAGGCTAAGCAATATTCAAAACCCCCACCCTGCGCCTCACCATTAATGGCAGCCACTGTTGGAAAAGGCAGATCTTCGATCCGGTTAAACAATGAATTAGCATTGTCTAGCAGCGCCTGAAGCTTTTCGTCCGGCTCTTTAAAGTAAGTTAGGAATTCAGTGATATCTGCACCGGCAACAAATACAGACTTGCCACTGCTCAGAATCAGACCATCAACGCCAGTTTGCGCCTCAGCTGCATCAATCGCCTGCTTGAGTTCGGCTAGTGCCGTAGCGTTAAACACATTGACCTTGCCATCCAGGCTATCAAAGCGCAATTCAAGCGTATTGTTTTCTCTGCTGAGAAAAAACGCCTTGCCTTCATACAACATAGTCAAACTCCAGTGATTCTAGAAAGCGGTGTTGTGGCTTATGCCTAGACAAGAAGCATCATAGCACCAACGTTTTGATGCAAACATTAGACGAGCAGGCACTATTATCAGCCCAAACAGTGAGCAGAAATTTTTCGTTGAGAATACTGGAAAGAAATGGTGCCGGCACCAAGAGTCGAACTCGGGACCTACTGATTACAAGTCAGTTGCTCTACCAACTGAGCTATACCGGCATGATCGGGCTATGGGCCATATTAAGTGACTTGTTAGGTCACCTGTTGGGCAAAGCTGGAAGTTCTCGAGCTTGGCCCAGCAGCGTTGGTAAGCTGCTTGGCTGAATACAGACACACATTTTAGTGCATTCTGAGCAAGATGTGCAATCGTCGTGCCTTGTTAGGTCACTTTTATTCGCACCGCGACCGCTCTCGAAGCTGATCTTCGGTCAGAACTTCCGATAAAACGGCCACACCATGCAGTACCAGCATAGGATCTATGACAGCATCAAGTGTTAGCAGTTCTTCCAACACGCCGGCTTCCCCTCCGGTTATGACGGTAGTGGCATCCCCAACCGCTTTATTAGCCTCCAAAATCAAACGCTCAATCGCGCCTACTGAGGCGTAACCCGTGCCACCCGCAATACCGGCAGCCGTATTGTTGGAAAACGGCGAGATTTCACCGTCAGCTGCGAATAGGGCTGCTGTGTATTTACCCAAAGAACGACGCATTGTGTAAATACCCGGCAAAATAGCGCCACCGATATGCATACCATCTTTATCAATGACATCGACCGTGGTTGCAGTACCAGAGTCGACAACGCACAAGGGCCCTTGATAGCGACTGCGTGCACCGACCATTGCCGCCCATCGATCCACACCCAACGTGGTGGGCTCTAGATAGGCATTACGCAAACCCGCGAATTCGGGCTGTGACGCCACCGTTAGTGGTGTAAGGCTCCATTGACTGCAGCACCAAGCGGAAAGGTTGGGCAACAATCGATCACCAGCCACATTAGATACATGAATACTCTCTGGCACCCGGCCAGCTAGGGGCTCAAGCCAAGCCTTTTTTAATGCATCATGTATAAACACATCGTGCCAGGCAAAGGTATCCAGCGCTATGAATTGCCCATTTTCTTCTATGCAGGATTTGCAACGCGAGTTGCCAATGTCGACCAGTATTCTCATCAATTTACTCGTACTGAAACTTCACCACTGTAGACAGCACGGGTGCTGCGATCATTAACGCCATTATCACTCACGAGAAGCGCTCCATTATCATCGATGCCCTGAACATCCACACGTTGCTGAGGCCGTTGTTCGCTTGCATGCAAGATAACCGATTTGCCAACAAGATAGTCACGGCTAGCCCATAGATCTTTAAAGGCGGGCCACCCATGTTGGTAAAAAAGACTGTAGTTTTTCAATAATATCTCAACAATAGTAGCGATGATGTGTTCGCGCGCGGGCACTGAATCGCATACTTCCTGCAAACTGATTCCACCAATGCCCATCTGCTTTACAGCATCGTTTTCTATTACATTGATGCCAATCCCAGTAACAACGGTGGTTGTGCCTACGTTTTGGCTACTTTGCAACTCGGTGAGCAAACCGCATAGCTTACGATCCTGAATGATGACATCGTTAGGCCATTTCAGTTGAACAGCGATATCACACGCTTCCTGCAGCGCTTGAGCAATTGTTACTCCGGTGACCAAACTTAAGCCCATTAGTTGGGAAGCTTGTAGCGGAGCAACTGTACAAACCGAAAAGGTAATGTTGCCAGGTTTCGTATCCCAGCTCTTGCCTCTTCGGCCATTGCCTTTAGTTTGCCAGTCACAAGCAACCACATGCGCATTGGCATCTGTTGCATTCATTTGTGCAAGGTAGGCGCTGGTTGATGGCAATTGATCGAATGTTTCAAGCACACAATTTGTGCCTGAGGCGTTCAGAGCATCTTGCAGAATCTTATGTTGTAGTGTCATGCTGGATGCTTTGTAAAATTATCCGGCATCAGCCACAAAGACGCTTTCGATTTATCCTGCAAAGTAAGAAACGCCGTGTCTTCACTAGCAATAACAATCGGCATTGTGGTTGTAGATAGCACACCTAACCTAAAGTAATGAACTAGCACCTCACCCTGCCCAGCATAACGCTTGAGCATATCCACCAAGTTACTAGAGTCAACTGCAAGATTTTCGATCGCTATCAATTTATCCCCTGCAGCCAAACCAGCATGCTCTGCAGCGCCACCAGTAAACACATGGCTAAGCACTACAGCTGTTTCGCCTGATTGTAGATTGGCACCTATCCAATGAAAATCGCCCGACTTATCACTTTTGCCGCCAGCATCGGTAGCTGATTTTCGTTGGCGCCAGTTGAGCTGTACACCTAAAGTAGATAAAGCTGCTTCTAAATCGAGATCATCGGTGCCGTATAATGCTGGCTGAAAGAAATCATCCAAGCTCTCGCCGAGCAAGTTCGCAACTACGCTTTCAGGCTCTTGCTCCTGTAAACCTTTACCGGTATCCAACCAATTTTTCCAGAGCGTTTGCATAAGATGATCAAGCGTCACCTTATTACCACTGCGCTCCCTCAAGATTGCATCCAAGCACATTGCAACCAATGCACCCTTGCCATAATAACTGACAATAGCATTGGGCGAATTTTCATTTTGCTTATAAAATTTATGCCAAGCATCAAAACTAGAATCGGTAACCGATTGCACTAGGCGCCCACCGCCGCGTTGAATACGCGTGATGTTTTTAGCTACCAACTTGAAATAGGTTTCATCGTCAATCAAATCGCAACGACGCAAAATCAAGTCATCGTAATAGGATGTCATCCCTTCAAAAAACCATAACAGGCGAGTGTAATTCTCGGTTTGCAAATCAAATGGCGTAAAAGCCGCAGGCTTGATTCGCTTCACATTCCATGTGTGAAAATACTCATGACTACACAAACCTAAAAAGCTTAAGTAGCCTTCATTGATTAAATCATCGCCTGGTATGGGTAGGTTTTCTCGCGTGATCATTAACGCAGTTGATGCTCGATGCTCCAAGCCACCGTAACCACTACCCACCACCATCACCAAAAACACATAACGATCCATTGGCGCAGGTTTGCCAAAGAAATTAATTTGATATTCACAAATACGCTTTAGATCGTTCGCCACACGATCCAAATCAGTATGTATTGGGCCCGTAAAAACAACCTCGTGCGGTACGCCGCATGCTTCAAATTGGCACGAGGTAAAGTTGCCCATCTCAACGGGATGATCAATTAGCTCATCGTAGTTATCTGCCTTGTACAAACCGAAGCCGTTTGTTTGAGTATCTTGGGCCCTCATCGATGTTGCTACCTGCCAGCTTTTGCAGGCAGGCTCCGCGGGTAGTTGGACATCTACCGTTAGCGGTTCTTGTTCTAAGCCTTCGGCATACAAAAACACGCTGGTGCCATTAAAAAAACCATGATTTAGATCAAGGTGAGCTGCGCGGACAGAAAGATCCCAGGCGTATACCTGATACATGACACTCAACGATTTAAGGCCTGTTGGGAATTCCCAACAAGATTTATCCACCCGTGTAAACGCAATTTCATTGCCATCACTATGCGCCTGCATAGACACAATATGCTGCGAGAAATCCCGAATCATGTAGCTGCCGGGTATCCAATCGGGTAAACGCAATCGTACTCCCGCTCGCCCTGCATCGAGCTCAGATAGCCTGAGCGTCACCTCATATAAATGGGCTTGCGGGTTGATTGCTTGGATTACGTAATGACTGCTCACAAATCACCTCATGCGTGGATACGACTATTGTTACACAGTTAATCGCTGCTCCTTGCCGGCCATTGTTGTACTCTAATCCCATTCTTGCACTCACAAAGCAACTTCAGATGATTTCACAGCTTCAAGATCGCGTCTCCTACCCTGCCCGCAGCTTAGCGGAGCCTGCACCAGACAAGGAGCAATTGAATGAGATACTCAAATGCGCTGTATCGGCACCAGATCATGCTCAAATGCGACCGTGGCGGTTTATCGTTATCGAAGGAGAGGCAAGAGCGCATCTTGGCAAAGTGTTCATGATGGCCACTGAACAGCGAGAACCAAACATATCTGCAGAGAAACTGCAGTCGGTTTCGCAAAAGCCGTTGCGATCGCCGATGATCATCACTGTGGTAGCAAAAATCACCAAAGACCACCCCAAAACACCGGTGGTTGAACAAATACTGTCAGCCGGAGCGGCGGCGCAGCAGATTTCCTTAGGCGCTAATGCACTGGGGTTTGGTGCGGTATGGCTAACCGGCCCAAACACCAACGACAGGATGGTGAAACTGGCCTTAGGCGTCGAAGCCGACGACGAAATTGTTGGCTTTATTTATATCGGCACACCTACGATGAACAAACCAAGGCGACCACGCCCAGATCCGGCAGAGTTCGTGACTCACTGGCATGGTGAGTCGATTTAGTTATCTGCGTCACATTCGCACGGGCTAATGTGTAAGTAAAAATGCCTATCAGTCGATACTATTGCCATGTATCGCACGCCCTCAATTGTCACTAATTTCACCATAGGACTCGCTTTGCTTGTCGGCCTTTTGCTCGCACCAAGCAACGAATCGCTCGCGGCTGGAAAGGTGTACAAAACTAAAACCTCCGATGGCTCGATTTTATTTAGCGACGCGCCAGTATCGAACGGCACAATTCAGCGCACGAGCTACTCCAACAATTATGGTAAGCCGATGGCGACAGCCTCATGTAATGGCGTAAACCAGCAGATCATGTCTGATCGGGCTAGCAATATTGAAGGCGCCATAAAAACTGCAGCCACGGCTCACAATGTCGACCCGCTATTAATCAAAGCCATAGCCCGCGTCGAGTCCTGCTTCGACCCGCACGCTGTTTCCATTGCCGGGGCACAAGGCTTGATGCAGTTAATGCCAGCCACAGCGGCTGAGCTGAACGTCACGCAACCCTTCAACAAGCTACAAAGCTTGATGGGTGGTGCGCAATACATTGCCAAAATGCTCAAGCAATTTGATGGCAGCCTAGAGCTGGCACTCGCTGCCTACAATGCGGGTCCTGGCACGGTAAGGCGGTACGGTGGCATCCCTCCTTATAAAGAAACTCAACGTTATGTTGTAAAGGTTAAAGAACACTACAAGCTGTTTGTAGCCACGAAATAATATTCTTGTCATCCTCGCGCAAGCGGGGACGACAGTTTTCGCGGGGATGACGCTATACTCCAACGGCACACACGCTCTTGAGCCACAATGACCGACTCCAAACCCACCGCTAACTTCATCCGTAACATCATTGATGAAGATCTTAAAAACGGCAAAAACGACGGCCGGGTCGTTACGCGATTTCCGCCTGAGCCAAACGGTTATCTACACATTGGCCACGCTAAATCGATCTGCCTGAATTTTGGAATCGCTCAGCAATACGGAGGCAGCTGCAATTTGCGCTTTGACGATACCAATCCTGTCAAAGAAGATATCGAATACTCAGAAGCCATCAAAGCCGATGTCAGCTGGCTGGGTTTTCAATGGAATGAGCTTCACCACGCTTCAGACTACTTCGATCAGCTTTATGACTTTGCTGTTCAGTTGATCAAAGCTGACAAGGCCTACGTGGAAAGCAGTAGCGCTGAAGAAATGCGCACTATGCGTGGCACGCTAAAAGAGCCTGGCAAGCCTAGCCCTTATCGGAATAGATCCATCGAGCAAAATCTCGACCTGTTTGAGCGCATGAAAAATGGCGAGTTTGAAGATGGAGAGCATGTGCTTCGTGCCAAGATTGATATGGCATCAGGCAATATCAATATGCGTGACCCAACTCTATATCGAATTCGTAAAGTTGAACATATGCGAACCGGCGATAAATGGTCGATCTACCCAATGTATGACTACACGCATTGCGTTTCTGATGCGCTGGAAAACATTACCCACTCCTTGTGCACCTTGGAATTTGAAGATCATCGCCCACTCTATGATTGGGTTTTGGACGAACTTCAAACACCCAGCCATCCACAACAAATCGAGTTTGCGAGGCTTTCATTGGAACACACCATGTTAAGCAAAAGGCGCTTAATACAGCTGGTGGAGGAGAATCTAGTTGACGGTTGGGACGATCCTCGCATGCCAACAATTATTGGCTTACGTCGCCGTGGTTTTACGCCTGAAGCGCTCCGTGATTTTTGCGAGCGTATTGGTATTACTAAAAATGATGCGTGGATCGAAATGAGCGTGCTAGAAACATGCATGCGCGATCACCTCAACCGCGATGCGCATCGTCGCATGGCGGTGCTCGATCCAATCAAGGTAGTCATTACTAGCCTCGATGACAATCACGAACAAGAGCTCACCTTCAGTAACCATCCTCAAGACGAGTCAGCCGGTAGTCGTCCTATACCATTTACTAAAGAAGTCTTTATCGATAGTGATGATT
This sequence comes from uncultured Granulosicoccaceae bacterium, assembly GCA_937958675.1. GTDB lineage: Bacteria > Pseudomonadota > Gammaproteobacteria > Granulosicoccales > Granulosicoccaceae > Granulosicoccus. The sequence continues at coordinate 2,418 of CALGND010000048.1, read as the reverse complement.
TTTCCGAAGATCCACCACCAAAATATCAACGCCTTGTGCCAGGTGGAGAAGTGCGATTACGAGGTTGCTACGTCATTAAGTGCAATGAGGTAATTAAGGATGACACCGGCAAAGTGATCGAGCTTCATTGCACCCACGATCCAGACACGCTCGGGAAAAAACCCGAAGGGCGCAAGGTTAAAGGCGTGGTGCACTGGGTGTCAGCCAAGCACGGTGTACCAGCCGAAATTCGTTTGTACGACCGACTGTTTACAGAGATAAACCCTGCAAAAGCTGAAAGCTTTGCTGACGCAATCAACCCAGACTCTCGCACCATCATGGCATCAGCCATTATCGAACCATCGTTGGCCGCAGCTGAACCTGAAACTCACTTTCAGTTTGAGCGTTTAGGCTATTTCGTAACGGATCGCCATGACCACAAGCCAGGCACGGCCGTATTTAACCGGGCAGTGACGCTACGCGATACCTGGGCTAAATAAGTATCTGGTCGCCCTCACAAAAGTGGAGGTCCTTAACCTTCATCCACACAACATAGATCCCCGCATTCGCGGGGTTGATTTCTCAACCTCGCACGACCAAAGCAACGACATTTTGTTGACTCAATCGATTCCGAGCTGTCTGAATTGATTGACTATTGTGCAATTGGGAAAGATTTATTGACGACCTCCAAACTACCTACTATTAAATTAGTGTCATGTTCGGCAGTGAAGTGGCACGCGCAGCGTAGATCTCGCGCTTATCACGAAGTGTTTACTGTCTGCATCCCCTAATGGTAATCAGCAAAACAGCGCCCGAGGTTTTAACTAAATGACTGCACACTCACGAAAATTTTTACAAACCGGCGGTGTATTCATCGCTATCAGCATGCTCAGCGCATGCGGATCCATACCTCGTTCGGGCGGCGAATTTGTCGACACGCTTGGTGATGTAGGCGCAAAAACCCTGGAATTGGGTGGACGTGCAGTGGCTAGCACCAAAGATTTCCTAAATCTGGAAGCTGAAGATGGTGTTCGACAAACCGAAGCCCTAGACGGCGAAATTGATATGGCTCTGATGGAAACAGAATCTACGCTTCTGGACGGCGACTCAGAAGTTGTGGTTGGAGCTGCATCAACTAATGTCGTCACAATGCAGCCGATTGAACGAAGCGATTTGGCAGTCCAGCAAGACCAAGCTCTGGAGTCAGAAGCCACTCTAGCAGCAGCGACTCCTGACCCATTAGCACTAGATCCACTAGCAAACCCAGATCCGTTAGCGCCTGAAACATCTTCTGCTGCTGCTAGCGTACAAAGCGTTGCCACGTCAGATCTGATTCACGAAGTGCAATCACAAGAAAACTTGTGGGATATCGCAAAAGCAACAACTGGCGATGCTAACAACTGGCATGTACTGGCCGACATCAACAACCTTGCACCCAACGCAAGCGTATTTCCTGGCCAAGAATTAACAATTCCAGCTGACATGATCAAACCCGGATACTTGAAAAATCTTGGTGATGTTGAAACTGCAACTGTAGCAACCCCGGCAGCAGCTGTTGAAACAGCATCAGTAGACACTAAACGCTTGGCTATCCCTGAAGGCGATGTACAAACGGACACCGCGGTAGCGGACGCGGCCGTTACTGAAATCTCTGCTGGCGCACAGCGTTTTAAAGTTGGCCCAGGTGAAACTCTTTGGAACTTCGCCAAGCGCACCACGGGTGATGCAACTAACTGGATACCAATCGCTGCACAAAACAATTTTTCTGAGAAACAGGCAACCACTGTTTACCCGGGCCAAACAGTGTATGTGCCTACCGACTTGGTTAAGAGTATCGATGGCAGCGTTGACAACAACACAGTGGCAAGTGCCACAGCAGCCAAGCCAGCAGCGGCTACTGATACCGATAAGCAGACAACTGAAGTAGCGGCGGCAGCGCCAAAGCTGAACGACAGTGATGCTGAAGCCTTAGAAGCAGCTGCAGCAGTACTAGCGTCAAATGAAAGTATTTTAGATGACAATGCGCCAATCAAAATTGTTGAAGCGAAGTTTCAAGAAGAGCCAGCTGCTGAAGATATCGGCGCTAAAACTGAAGAGCTCGCCGCTGAAGCCAAGCAACAGCTTGACACCAATGCAGCTCAGCAAATTATGATTAGCGGCACTTACTATCCTAAAGCAATCTACAACGAGGCTGATTTCTCTTCTACTTTGTTGATGCGAGTATCTCCAGGCACCCAACTGCCGGTTTCTCAGGCCGTTGGACCTTGGTATCAAGTGATGACAGAAAAGGGTGTGGGCTATGTACACACTCGTGATATTAGATAAGTCTTTCTCATCACAGAAAAACCCGGCACTGGGCAATCAGCGCCGGGTTTTTTTTTGCCCATGAAAAATCCATTTAATACTCAAAACTGCCAAATAGTTCACATTACAAACTAG
>CALGND010000047.1 GCA_937958675.1 uncultured Granulosicoccaceae bacterium | reverse complement strand
TAGCCCTTTTTGCGTGTAAAAAAATGTTCATCGATGCCCATCACGCGAGGGCACGTATAGTTCGCAGACTCTGAACGTTTTAATGCGTTGTGGTGCTGATACCAACGCTCGACGGTGGCCGGGCTAATGCGGTGTGTTCGTGAAAGTTTAGCTTGAGTGACTCCACCGTGGTGCGCTTCAAACACTTCCAGACGATAGCCTTCGGAGGAGCGAAAACGTGGCTTGATACCCGTGAAGCGATGCCGGAAATAGCGACCACATTGGCGGCAATGATACTTGGGTGATTTAAGGTGCAGCGTCATGACCCGATTGCCTTGCCGGGAGTGCTTTACGGTGCGTTTATCGGTGGCCTTAATCCTAAGCTGGTCAGCGCCACAATACAGGCAAGAAGGCCTGTGAAAGGGCTTAGCCCAGATCTCAATACCCTTGCGTCGATGAACACGTTCGACTTCAAGGCCAGGAATACCTACAATACGAGATGCGAGGGACATCGGTTATCTCCATTAAAATAATTTGTCGCAAAATCATTCTAATGAATGCCGGTGTCCCCCGTTAATGATGAAGAGCCCCATTTTAATATCAAAAAGCGCTCCCGCAGGAGTGCGTTTACTATTGCTTGTTGCTTGACTTTATAACTATAAAAATATACAGTGCTAATAAGTCAACGGAGCTTAATCGCATGGATGCCAACCCCAATTTTTCCACAGTTACCACTGCACAACTCGAACATTCCATAACGCATCTTTCGGCTGATCTCAACGCCGCTACCTTTCAACAGTTAATGTTGATCGCCGAGTTTGATACGCGGCGTGGGTGGGGTGATGAGGGGGTGCGCTCTTGTGCGCATTGGTTGAATTGGCGTTGTGGGGTGTCACTTACTGCAGCAAGGGAGAAGCTGCGTGTTGCGCATGCGCTAAGTCATTTGCCGCAAACTCGTCAAGCGTTTGCTAGTGGTCAATTAAGCTATTCCAAGGCGCGGGCTATCACGCGTGTAGGCACAATCGATAACGAAGAGTGCTTGTTGTCGTATGCGCGTTATGGCACGGCTAGCCAACTTGATAAAACGGTGCAGCTTTATCGAAAGCAATATGTCGGTATCGATGGCGAAATTGTTGCCCCCGCGGTAGCTGAACGCCAACATGCCATGCAACAACGAGAGCAGCGACATTTGAATACGCGGTGGGATGACGACGGGTGTCTTGAGATAAAAGTGCGCCTTTCAGCTGAACAGGGTGCTGTTGTGCTTAAAGCGCTGGAAGCGGCAGTGGATTCGTTAAAGGAAGTAGTGTCTGATACGCAAACACCTAAAGCAGAAGAACACACCCCCGCGGGAGTGTCTGATGATCCTTTCCAGCAACAACGTGAGCGTGAACAACAACTCCACCGTGTTCAAAATCAACGCGCAGACGCGCTGGTATTAATGGCTAACCAATCACTCCAGAGTCAGTCTACTAACGCTAATACGGCAGATAGATATCAAGTTGTGGTGCACGTTGATAGCCAGGTGTTGGCGGGCGAGGTGCATACAAAGCCAACGGGTGAGGCTGATTGCTATATTGAACAAGAGGCGGCGGTGTCGGTGGAGACGGCTCGGCGCTTAAGTTGTAGTTGCAAAATTGTGACTGCGCTTACACGTGGCTCTGAGCCGTTGAATATTGGTCGTAGCAGTCGTGCTGTGCCTACAAGCATACGTCGAGCCTTGGCAATTCGTGATGGGCAATGCCAGTTTCCTGGTTGTGATTGCCATAAGCATTTGGATGCGCACCATATAGAGCATTGGGCTAGTGGTGGTGAGACATCATTGGATAACTTGATTGAAGTTTGCCATTACCATCATGTGAAACTTCATGAGGGCGGGTATTCAGTGCAGCGGCTTGAGTCTGGTGAGCTTATATTTTATCAGCCCGACGAAACTAGGGTTCCTACTCAATCAGAGCCCATCAATAGCGACGAACCCTTGCGTGATAGCGAAGCAGATCTTTGGCAATGGTGTGGTGATTCTATGGACTATGATACAGCCACCCATTGCATTGCACACCCGGGTATCGCAAACGCCAGCGCTACACAACCCCGGAGGGCTTATCAAGCAGCCTTGTCAGTTCCTGAGCTATCGTCAGTAAGTGATAGCTGCTCGACCACAGCCTCTTGGGTCATCGGCTCGGAAAACAGGAAGCCTTGGATCTGATCACATTGCCATTCGCGTAGTAGCTTGAGTTGATCGGCTTCTTCGACACCTTCAGCTAAAACGTTTATGCCTAGTTTCTGGCCGAGCATAACGATTGTTCGCGTAATTTCAGATGCGTTGGCATTGTTGGTTAGCTGTTGTATAAACGATCGATCAATTTTTATTGTCGACAATGGAAACTGATCAAGATATCGAAGTGAGGTTTGGCCGCTACCAAAATCATCGACCGCGATCGATACTCCAAGCGCTTTTAATTCTTGCAGAATATCTGATACCGCCGCAAAATCATGCACCAGGAGATCTTCGGTAATTTCTAATGCCAGCCTAGTGGGCGCTAGGGAATGTCGAGCTAATGTATCTTTAACTGTGTGAATGAAATTGATATTTTTAAATTGTAGTGGAGAGACATTAACTGATATTTGTAGCTCGTTACCGTCATTGTTAGTTTCCCAACTTGATGCAAATCTGCACGCTTCATCCAAGACAAAAGAACCAATCTCGTCCATCAGATTGAGTTTTTCCGCCACCATGATGAAATCTGCTGGTTGCATTTCGCCGCGTTCAGGGTGTCGCCATCGGATCAGTGCTTCATAGCCTGTAACAACTTCAGATACGGTATTAACCTGAGGTTGATACATCAGGTAAAACTCATTGTTAGTTAGTGCTCGTTTTAGATCCTGCTCTAGTTCTAGTTGCAACTTAGCATCAACTTCAAGCTCGTCCTTAAAGCAAACCACGCAACCCTTGCCTGCATCTTTTGCTGCATACAAAGCTAGATCGGCCATACGTTGCAACTCGTTTACATCACTAGTATGTTGAGGATATGTGGCCAACCCAATACTTGCACCCACTTGTATTTCAAGAGACTGAATATGATATACCCTGCTAATTTCAGCGATTATTCGTTCCGAAATAGCAGCAGCAACACGGTTGGGGGCAGCGCACCCAGACCCTAGATCGTCTATCAATACAACAAACTCATCTCCGCCTGTCCTATAGGCAGAGTCAGCCGGTCTCAGAAACTTTACAAGACGCTCAGTAACCTTGATCAGTAATGCATCGCCAATCTGATGGCCATAGGCATCGTTGACTGCCTTAAATCCATCCAGGTCAACGGCTGCTACAACAACTGATTTCCCATTTTTGGCGCTGCGTTGTGTAAAGGTTTGTAGGTCAGAGGCTAGGGAACGACGGTTTGGTAGCCCAGTTAGTTCATCATGCACCGATAGAAAGAGCGCCTTGCTCTCGGCCGATTTGCGAATGGAAATATCCGTTATCGTACCGCGATAACCGATTAATTCCCCTTTTTCATTGTGACTAGGCACGCCACGAACTTCGACACTTATCGGCTCTGAAAGATCATCGCCGAGAACCATAACCGCTTCGAACACAGGTGTGGCTTTACCTTCGTTTATCAAGCGCTGTACAACACTATTCACGTTAGCTGTTAGCCGCAAGGTATCGAGCAAGTGTTTGCCTAGTAAGTTTTCGACGAGTATGCCTTGGGTATCTTTAGAGTTGGCGTGAATAAAATTTAATTTTAGTTCCGCATCTGTCTCCCACAACCAGTCTGAAGCGGTTTCGGCAAATTGACGGAAACGTAGACTGGCTTTATGAAGTTCATCAGCCGACTGTTCGTACTTGCCAATTACTCTGTTAAGAGCAGCGGCAAGTTCTGAATGCTCGTCATCAGAATCGATGACAATTCCGTCAGCAAAGCTTTCGTTGGCGATTATCTTACTATTTAGTGTGTTTTGTAGGCGGTCAAGACCGATCGACTCGCCATGTTCAGTATAATTTAAGCCAATTTCTTCTGCCTCTCGTGATACACGCAGCGGAATGAATCGGCCTAGAGTGCTCAACATAATCCAGGCAGAAGCCGATGTAAAAACAAACACTGCGATTACACCGCCCGCTTGCACAGCAAATTGAGCCAGTCGCGATCCAGCATTGAGTGCTGACAATGGTGCGACAAACGGTATTGAAAGCGTACCCACAACGCCTGCGAATCCGTGAGTGGCAACGACATCTAGAGGGTCGTCAAATTTAAACTTGTGCAATAGCAGGTGCGCACCGGCTGTAGCAACTGCGCCACCAAGCATGCCAACAACCATTGCCTCATACGCGCTAACAACATTAACGCAGGCTGTAATTGCAACCAAGCCACCAAGTAAACCGCTAGTTACACGTGTTGGGTTAAACACACCGTTATCGAATTTGGCGCCTATCAGCATCCCAACAGCACCACCAAAAACACCAGCTGTGAGTGTGTTGAACAGAATAAGTACCAGCAGAGGATCGCTTGGACTAACAGAGCCACCATTAAAACCAAGCCAGCCTAGCATTAGCACGAACAGTCCAAAAAGAGCGACGACGGCATTGTGTGCTGGCATCGCCTGTACCTCGCCGGCCCGATTAAATCTGCCGATCCGTGGGCCTATAGTTAGGATACACACCAAGCCGATCCAGGCCCCAACACTGTGTACCACTGTGGATCCGGCAAAATCCATAAATCCTAAATCGGATAACCAAGCGGATACCTCTGAGTTATAGGTGTTACCCCAGATCATTCGCCCTACAAGTGGATAGATAAAAGCGCCGATAAGTGCAACCAGCGCAAGATAGGCCCGAAATGACATTCTTTCTGCCACTGCGCCAGATAGGATAGTCGCTGCCGTGCTGCAAAAAGCCATCTGATAGATGAAGTGAATTGGCGAGACCGTGATCGTGGCTGAGTCGTTGTTAATGAGCTCGGGTATAGATATACCGAACATCACAAGAAAACCAACGGAGAAGAAAACGATCCAGATTACAACTAGATCAGTGATGTTTTTTTGCGCGACGTTGATGGAATTCTTAGAACGGACACGGCCGCCTTCGAGCATCAGAAAGCCTGCCTGCATTGATAAAACGAGGAAGGTGGCGAGGATCAGCCAAAGGGTGGAAACAGAGTTTTCCATTGGTATCGCAATTTTCTCGTTTTATTAAAAACTTTATTTTACTTTATGATTCCTTCGAAAAAGCACGTAGTTGTATCGCACGGGGCGTGTCATAGTGACAGCGCCGCCGCATAATCTAAAGCGTCTTATCCTTAACTGGCGCGTTGTAGTTGCTCGTTAGCATTGATAGCGTCAATGAGTTCTGCCAGCACGTCGTCTGCACGATCATTGTCAATCTGACAAGTACCAGCAGCATCGTGGCCACCACCGCCATTTTTGAGCATTAACTCGCCAACATTGGTTTTACAAGAGCGATCGAAAATAGATTTACCTGTAGCGAATACTGTGTTTTGGTTTTTGAAACCGTTCATCTGGTGGATCGAGATATTACACTCAGGGTAGGTTGCGTAGATGTGGAAACGGCTTCCGGGATAGATCGTTTCTTCAGCCCGTAAGTCCAGTACGACTAGATTACCGTGTACGGTGCCGCAACGCTTAAGCTGCTCTTCAAATGCGGGCTTGTGTTCTTGGTACAGCGCTACGCGTTCTTTCACATCTGGCAACTCGAGTATCTCTTCAATACTCATGGTGCGACATTTTTCGATTAAATCCATCATCAGCTGATAGTTAGAAATACGGAATTCGCGGAATCGACCTAAGCCAGTACGAGAATCCATTAGTAAGTTAAGCAATTCCCAATTCGTTGGGTTAAGCACTTCGTCCATTGTAAATTGTGCGGCGTCCGCTTTGTCGACTGCTTCCATCATGCCGTTCCAAGCAGTTGGAAATGCAGAATTTCCGCCATAGTGCTTCCACACTACACGGGCAGCTGAGTCTGCGTCTGAATCCATGACGTAATCTTCTTCTGCGTCAACATCGTTGCGAAGCGTTTCAGATTCATGGTGATCGAATACCATGTGAGCGCCTTCAACAAAGGGTAGATTGGTAGTGATGTCTCGAGAAGTGATTTCGATTTTTCCATCTTGCATATCTTTGGGATGGACAAATGCAATGTCGTCGATTAAATCCAAATGTGTCAGCAACACAGCGCACACGAGTCCATCGAAATCACTGCGAGTGACCAGTCTGTATTTTTCTGCCATGATAGCTAGCCTATTGTTATTTCCAGTAAGTCAGAATTATCGACCTAATAGAAAGGGCCTAAAAGTCAGGTACACCATAATGGGAACGAGTAGGCCTTTTTCTCTACAGGTTAGGTGTGTAACAGGTGAGTTATTGGTGAATTTAAGTTAAAACCTCAATTAATTGTTTAATTACTGCGGTGCGCAAATATGTCGATGGCGAGAAAATTTGATCCGGTGAAGGTACCGTTTATGGGTGCGAGTAACGCTGTTGAAATCGCTGATGCGGATGTGGTGATATTTGGTGCGCCGCATGGTACTCCATATTCCGGGATTGCCAATGAACCCTTTGCAGCAACGCCAGATACATTGCGCCTTGCATTAGAAGAGGATGCTCAGTGGCTCGATCATTGGGACTTTGATTTAGGCGGTCCATTGCTGGGTGATAAAGTGTTCGCTGTAGCTGATGTGGGTAACCTGAAGACGTCTTCTTTAGATGGCGAAGGCAACAGAGATCTCATAAGAGACGCAACTTCTGAGATAGTGGAAAGCGCAGCCATACCGCTAATGATTGGAGGTGATGACTCCACTCCCATTCCTTTTATTGAAGCCCTGAAACCGTTTGGCCCAATAACAATCGTTCAAATCGATGCACATATAGATTGGCGAGATGAGCGTCGCGGTGAGTCTATGGGTTACTCAAGCACAATGCGGCGCGCCTCCGAGCTGGATCACGTAGAGAATATTATTCAAGTGGGTATTCGTGGCTTGGGCTCGGCTCGCGCTGAGGAAGTCAACATTGCAAAACAATGGGGAGCCAATATCATCACTGCTCGAGAGTTTCATAAACATGGAATAGAGTCTGTTACGAAGCTGTTGAAAGATGGCGAGAATTGTCTGATCACAATGGATTGTGATGCTCTGGATTCCGGCATCATGCCCGCAGTGATGGCACCGACTCCAGGAGGTTTATCCTATACTCAGTCGATTGATTTGATTGATGCTGTTATAAAAAAAACCAATCTGATCGCGTTTGATCTAATAGAATTTGTTCAATCAAGGGACTTAAACGGAACCGCTGCAATTACTGCTGCGCGAATTCTTGCTAATGCGCTGGGATGTCTTGCACGAAAATAAAATTATTATTGAGCATCCACATTCAATACCGAACCTAAGGTAACGCCCATTGGGCCTCGTTCAATTGAATAGAATTGTTGCCCGCCATCACTGCTTATTACTTCCACCTCGATATATTCACCGCGGCTGCCTTCGCGTGTAGCTCGTTGTAGCTCTGCGGTGGTGAATATTCTTGAGCCTGCATAGGAGTAGATAAGATCGCCTGTTTGGATGCCTGCGATGGACGCTGCAGATCCGTTGATAATGGAATTGATAACAACTCGGTTGTCACGCCCAGCATTGATGAGGTATTGGTCATAGGCGTCGTCTCCAATTTCATCGCGAATGTTGACCCGCGATTCTTCAAGTTCTTCTAGCTCTTCGTGAAACTCCTCTGAGCCTCGATCGCCTTCTCGAGTTGCTCTATCGATAAGCTCTAAGCGGGCTAGTGCGAATTGATCACTACGTTCAGTGATACTGGCTATGGTTTGATCGTCCACACCTGCAGCTCGCAGACTAGCTGTCCGGTCTTCATCGCTTAAGCGGTTAAAGCCAAATGTATTGTTGTTTGTTCTGGTGGTCTGCGTAGCAGTAGGTAGAAGGGTGTTGTTTTCTTGGGATAATGATTGTTCGTTTGTCGTTAGGGTTTCATATTCTAAGTTGTTTTCTATATTTGATAATTGATCTTGAAGTGCGGTGAGCTCTTCGCGCATGGCATCCTGCTCTTGCTTGGATTCGTTGAGTTCAGTACGTAGCTGATTTATTTCAGCTCGTAACTCTGGAGGTAGTGCCAGTAGTCTTGCCTCATTATTAGTGTTGTGATTATTACTTTCTTCGCCTGTAAGCGATGCGGTTGGTATTGACGCCTGAGAATCAACCGTTACCGATTGCTGACCGAAGCCAAACGCTAAATACGAAAAGCCGCCTACTGAAATTAGGCATAATGCTGCAATGATGCTTTTGTTCATTTAAATGGTTGCTTAGTCAATTATTACCGTGCCATTGGGCGAGTCGCAGGTGAAGCTGAGCCCTGCGTCTCCTTGCGTGACCGTAGCGAGGTGTGCAGCGTTTAGTTTCCCTAATAATTTACGAAATTCATCCGGTTTTGGATGACTAATGTTGACAGATTGTAGCGTGACACCTAAATTTTGCTGGCCGGTGCTGGGGTGAGGGCCGGGCGACCATTCGATAAACGCTGGTAGCAGCCCACCTTCGGGTAAATGCCCGTCGGCGGGTACGGTTAGTCTCCAGGATCGATCACCACGCACAAAGGTGACTATTTCGCCAAGCTCTACTGGGCTTGCAGCCACTGTTGCGTCTAGATCATCAGTGCCAACAACCCAGCATAATGCGCGAGGACGTTCGGCGATGCGTGTTTGAGTGTTGTTGTTGTCTAAGGTAAACCAACGTGTGCGCTCAGGTTTTGGCGCGTCTGGGTCGATAGCGATAAGCTCGAAAAAGCTCTCATTACCTGATTGCATGACTTTGTTATGAGTGCTCATTAAGTCGTGTTTGCTGCCAGCATTAAGCTCGACTCCAAGGGCTGTTTGCATAGCAGCAATGCCTTGTTCTAGGGTGTCAGCGCCTACAGCGAAATGATCAATCTTATTTTGCATAAATGGTTACCGAGTTATCGTGCCGAAGGCCATACTGGCGATTGTGATCTATCGATTATGGCCGAAATACGGCAATTTTGACACCTTTCTAGGGCTAGTGCGACAATATCCCACTCACCTAAATTTATCGTATTCGGAGCAAGTAGTTATGTCAGATAAGCCAATAGCGTTAGTAACAGGCGGTGCACAGGGGATAGGCTTGGCTTGTGCAAAAGCACTGGCCGATGATGGCGCGCGAATAGTTTTGGCGGATATTAATGCCCACGAAGTCCAGGCCGCAGCCACTGAGATGGGTAATGACACTGTAGGTATTGCGTGCGATATGGGTGATACCGATCAGATTACTGCGATGTACGACGAGATCGAAGCAAAGCATGGGCCGGTGTCGATATTGGTCAACAATGCTGGCATTGCATTGCCGGGTGATTTTCTTGATACATCGATCGAACAATTTCGGCAAGTTATCGATGTCAATTTGGTGGGTGTTTTTGCCTCTTTGCAAAGGGCTGCCAAGGGCATGGTATCGCATAAGATAGAGGGTGCGATAGTGAATATGTCATCGATAAATGCAGTGGTGGCCATTCCTACTATTGCCGCTTACTGTTCATCCAAAGGTGGCGTAATGCAATTAACAAAATCGGCATCATTAGCACTAGCGCCTCATAATATTCGTGTTAACGCCGTGGGGCCAGGGTCAATCGATACTGCGATGCTAGCAAGCGTTAACGCTAATCCGGAGGCCATGAAAATGGTGATGTCACGTACGCCGATGCAACGCATTGGTTCTGCTAAAGAGGTGGGTGATACGGTTGCGTTTTTGGCCAGTAAAAAAGCTAGCTATATTACTGGCGAGACTATCTACATTGATGGTGGGCGTTTAGGTATGAACTACACCTGCTAATGTCGCACCACTATGACATTGCCGTTGTCGGTGCTGGTATTGTAGGTATCGCAACGGCTTACTATTTGAAAAAGCTTAGTCCTGCTTTATCGGTAGTGCTAGTTGATTCCAGTCAGCCAATGGCCTTAACGTCAGCGCAGTCTGGTGAGAACTATCGTAACTGGTGGCCGCACCCTGTGATGACGGCGTTTACTGATCGATCCATCGATTTGATGCAAGAGCTGGCTGTTGATACCAATAACCTGATCAATATGAATCGCCGTGGGTATGTGTTGTCTACTCGCTCAAGCGATATTGATACCCTAATGAGCGAGTTAGAGCACGGTTACTCGCAGCTAGACGGTAACAGCATTAGAGTTCATAGCAATGCCGGCAGTGCAACTTATCGAAAGCCAGTAAGCCAAAGTTGGAGCGATGCGCCATCAGGTGTAGATGTGCTTCAAAACCAAACGCTCATCAGAGAGACTTTTCCCTCATACGATACTGAAATAAAAACGGTCGTGCATATTCGACGAGCAGGCGCTATAAGCGGACAACAAATGGGGCAGCTGATGCTTGATCGGTTCAAGCATGTAGGTGGTGTGCTGCTGTCGGCACAAGTTGATGGCATCACTGCCGAACAAGGTTTTACATTGCAAACTGACCAAGCCGATACCGCCATCACGGCCGGACGATTAGTCAATGCGGCAGGCCCTTTTATCAATGATATTGCTCAAATGTTGGGTACTAGCTTACCGGTCACCAACTCCTTGCAACAAAAGATCGCATTTGAAGACACGGCTAAGGTAATACCTCGACAAATGCCATTTTCAATCGACTTGGATGCGCAACAGATTGATTGGACAGAGGAAGAGCGGCAACTTTTGGCCGGCACCGAACACAGCTGGCTCACTAAAGAGATGCCAGGTGCCATTCATTGCCGGCCAGATGGTGGTGATAACGGTAGTTGGTTAAAGTTGGGTTGGGCGTTTAATGATGCCAATGCAAAGCCAACGCGCCTACCCGAATTGATGGACGAGTTTCCCGAAATTGTATTACGCGGGGCTGCGCGTCTTAATCCTGCGCTGAAAGCGTATTACGGTCAGCTACCAAGAGCGATGCATCACTACGGTGGTTTCTACACGCTAACCGATGAAAACTGGCCGTTGATTGGCGCAATGGATGTGCCTGGCAGTTACGTTGCTGGCGCAATGTCGGGCTTTGGGACCATGGCGGCCTGCGCGGCGGGAGACTTATGTGCGCGTGTGATGTTAGAAGATGGTGTACCTGCTTATGCTCATGCCTTATCACCTCAGCGTTATCGTGACCAAGGCTTGATGAACGAGGTAAAGGCTCTATCTCAGCGCGGTATTCTGTAGTGATATTCAAGCAGTAAAGCAATATTTATCAATGGTTTAGAGCGAACGAACATCGGCAATATTCAAAATTATCTTTTAAATTGAAAGCCGTTTCATCTATGATGGCCAAACAGTAAAATTCAAACAACTGAGAGGGAAATATGATTCGAAAACAAAAACAGCTGCTCAACACAGTTGCCGGTTGCCTTGTAGCCCTGTCGTTGGTTCCGGCCACTGCTACTGCTGCTAATGGCGATACGCTAAAAGCGGTACAAGATCGCGGTAGCTTGCTTTGCTCCGGCCATAACGGCAGTTTTCCGCCGTTTGTTCAAGTAACCGATGACAACAAGTGGAGTGGCTACGACATTGATTACTGCCGTGCGATGGCGGTTGCAGTGTTTGGCACTGACGAAAAACTTAAAGTTGTCCCTATTAGTTGGGCACAGCGTTTCCCTTCGCTGCAATCAGGCGATGTCGATATCATTATCAAGGCCACTGGTTGGACTATGGGTCGTGATACTGAGCTAGGTATTCAATTTTCTCGTCCGTACTTTGTTGGTGCGACTAATGTGATGATGCCTAAAGAGCTAGGCAGCACCAGCCCTGATACGCTTGAAGGTGGTTCGCTTTGCGCAAATGCGGGCACATCTACCGAGCGATTGGCTGCAAACTTTTTCAAAAGCCGTGGCATTGAAATAGAGATGATCACCTTTGAGAAAAGTGAAGAGACGCGTGAGGCGTACTTTGCCGGCCGCTGTGACAGCCTGGTTGGTTGGGGGCCTAACTTGGCGGTGACTCGTCAGGCTGCAGAGAATCCAGATGATCACGTAATGATGGACGTAGCATTAGCCTTAGAACCAGAATCTGCTGCGATGCGCCAAGGCGATGACAACTGGGTGGATATTGCTAATTGGATGTTTGCAGCCACTTGGATTGCAGAAGCCAACGGCATCACATCAGAAAACGTAGATGAGCACAAAGCTAACCCAGCTGACAGTACAGTCGAAAAGCTACTGGGTGTTACGCCTGGTATCGGTGAGCGTTTGGGTTTATCAGATGATTGGGCATACAACGTTATCAAGCAAGTGGGTAACTCAGCTGAAATCTTTGATAACAATATCGGTGCAGACTCTGTTTACAAACTTGATCGAGGCCTAAACGCGTTGTGGAGTGATGGCGGCGTTATCGTGCCAATGATATTGGATTAATCTGCGACTCACGCTTTACCACCAAAACCTGTTCAGCTGTCTGCATATCAAATGCGGACGGCTGAATAGCGTATCAGTCTATGGTTAGTTTCCTACGAAACCAAAAATTTAGAGAAGCTGTCTATCAGGCGCTTGTGCTGTCTGTAGTTGCAGCGCTGCTGGTAGCGGCGGTGATGAGCACGCGAGCCTCACTCGAAGCTCAAAGCTTAACCACCGGGTTTGGATTTCTGGAACGTTCAACGGGTTGGGATTTCTCGTTTTCGGTCTTGGAATACTCCATCAGCGACTCCTATAAGAAGACCATGTTAATTGGTCTGCTCAATACCTTGTTGCTAGGCTTTTTGGGGATATTTTTCGCCACGATCCTAGGTGTTTTGGTGGGATTGATCAGAACGTCTAAAAACAAACTGTTTTCGTCGCTAGGTACCGTGTATGTAGAAATTTTTCGCAATGTCCCATTGATATTGCAGGCGCTTTTCTGGTATTCGATTGTGTCTCATCTGCCAAAGCCACGAGCGGCAATCTCGCTTGGTGATACGTTCTTTTTAAGTGGTCGCGGTTTCTATTTTCCGGTGCTTAATATTGCAATGTGGTCGGTTGTACTAATGCTACTGTTAGTGCTGTTGTGGTTAGTGTTTTTACCTTGGTTGCGTAATAGGGTGGAGCTGCCGTCCACGTATCGTCAAATAAAGCGGGTCGGATGGTTGATATTGCCTGTGCTGTTATTAGGCATCGCTTATCTAGCTCGCATACCTGATACTCCATTAGTCAATATGCCTGCGCTTAAGGGCCTTAATTTTAAAGGTGGTATGCGAGTGCCACCTGAGTTATCTGCTTTGATTATTGCGATCGGTTTTTATGGTGGTGCATATATTGGAGAGGTGGTTCGGGCTGGTTTAATGTCTGTTCCGCGTGGGCAGATTGAGGCTGGGATGGTTAATGGCTTAAAGAACTTTCATATATTTTCTCGCGTTCGGTTGCCATTAGCCGTTAGAGCGGTATTGCCATCGTTAACCAATCAGTATGTCCAGTTGATGAAAGCCACCACTATTGGCATAGTGATCGGGTTTTCTGATTTCTTTTTTATTATTTCTACATCGATAAATCAAAGCGGTCAAACGCTTGAGCTATTGGCTATTTTGATGGGCGGTTTTTTGCTCATTAATCTTAGCATCGCGTATGTTATGAATACGATAAATAAGAAAATTGCCCTAAAGGGTTATGAGGTGAAAAACTAATCTCATGGCTGCAACCAACTACAATATCCCACCGCAAATATCGTTTTCAACGAAGCTGAAACAGAATTTCTTTGCCAGCCCGCTGGATTGTTTGATATCTGTGTTGTGTGTGTTGTTCTTTGCAACAGTTATTTATCAATTTGTGGATTGGGCGTTTCTATCTAGTATTTGGTCTGCCGAGGATGAATCACTGTGTCGTGATGCAGGTGGTGCATGTTGGTCGGTTATTGATGCGCGGCATCGTATTATATTCTTTGGCTTATTCCCGTATGAGGAGCACTGGCGCTCTACTTTAGCCTGTGTTGTGATGGTGGCAACCATGATAGCGTCTTGCTTTTCGTGGTTTTGGAGCGCATTCAGGCTTAGCTTTTTGTGGGTACTTGGCTTTGGTTCATTCTATATTTTGATGCACGGTGGCGTATTTGGCCTAAGTGTAATTACCCCTGAGCGTTGGGGTGGCTTGGCACTCACCATATTTATATTTGCGGCTGTTTCGATTATTGGCATGCCACTGTCGATTGTATTGGCCTTGGGCCGGCGATCAAAGCTGCCTGTCATTGCCACTTTGTTTGGTCTGTTTATCGATTTTTTTCGATCATTGCCGCTGCTCACTATTTTATTCACTGCAGCGGTTATTACGCCATTTTTGTTGCCGGGCTGGTTGCTCGGTGACAAGCTCTACAGGGTCATCGCAGGCTTTGCGATATTTTTTGCCTGTTATCAAGCGGAAAACATAAGGGCGGGTCTACAAGCGATACCGCCAGGACAAGATGAGGCAGGTAAAACACTAGGTTTAAATTTTTGGCAACGCGTGACGCGCATTCAATTGCCACAAGCGTTTCGCAATTCCTTGCCCGCTATTGTTAACCAATTTGTTATCACATTTAAAGAAACTTCGATTGTCACCATAGTGGGATTTTTTGAAATTCTGGCGTCGGGTGCTGCAGCCTACGGAACGGGCAAGTGGACGGTTCACTACATTGAAGTGTATGTGTTCATTGGTGCAATTTATTTTATGTTTGTATTTTCATTATCCCGATACGGTGCGTATCTGGAAAAGAAACTGAGAGTAGGCAATGTCTGACCAATCGACGGTGAGCATACCGGCCGTAACCATGGCAAACGTCAATAAGTGGTTTGGCGAGTTTCAGGTGCTTAAAGATATCAATCTTGAAGTGGCCGATGGGGAGAAGGTGGTTATCTGTGGCCCGTCGGGTTCAGGTAAATCAACACTGATTCGGTGTATTTGCAAACTAGAAGACCATCAGCGAGGGGATATTAATGTGCTGGGCACGGAGCTTAATAACGATATTGCCAATATCGATGAGATTCGTCGTGAAGTAGGGATGGTGTTTCAGCAGTTCAATTTATTTCCACATATGACTGTGTTGGAAAACTGTACCCTGGCACTAACGCTTGTGCGCAAGAAATCACTCAAAGAGGCTGAAAACATCGCCATGGGCTTTTTGGAGAAGGTGCGTATACCTGAACAAGCCGGTAAGTACCCGGGTGAGCTCTCTGGTGGTCAACAGCAGCGGGTAGCTATTGCACGCTCTCTTTGTATGAACCCAAAAATTATGTTGTTTGATGAGCCAACCTCTGCGCTTGATCCTGAGATGATCTCCGAGGTGCTAGACGTCATGGTGTCCTTGGCCGAAGAAGGCATGACGATGCTGTGCGTTACTCATGAAATGGGCTTTGCAAGGCGCGTGGCTGATCGGGTTATCTTTATGGATGAAGGGGAGATCGTCGAGCAGAGTGACCCTAACACCTTCTTTAATAATCCTAGCAACGAACGTACAAAGTTATTCCTAAGTCAGATACTGCAGCACTAGCTCAGTTTGAGTCATTTGCTTCAGGGTAGGCAAGATAGCCGCGCCGCTCAACAGTTGGAAACGCATCACCGCGACGCACGTAATTAGTATTTTGTTGTAAGGGCCTTGGTACAAAATCCCACTTCTCTTCGCGCCCAATTGAAAGGGCTTCGTCTACGAGCTTGCGCTCTGTTTGCGAGCGAATCACATCGTCTAAAAGTGTGTCTAAGGGCCAAGTAGTTTCCGCTAGCTGAGTCAGTCGTGATTCGTCCGGGTGGTTAGTGCCTGCTAGGTTTGCTAATTCAAGGGGGTCGTTTGCTAGATTAAAAAGTTGTGTAGGGTATGCACGTGACAAGGTCAGTTTCATATCACCGTCTCTAACACATACCCGCGGTGCCGACGTGCCTCCATCGATATGCTCTGCGAATATCGGCCCGCTTATTGTTTCCCCTCTTAAGGCCGGTAACATGCTTTTGCCATCTATCGAGGTGCTGATGTCTTTTCTATTAACACCGGCTAGTTCGACCATGGTTGGGAATACGTCCAATAGGGATACCGGCGCTGATACTCGTCGTGCTTGGTATTTTGGGTGGGCGATGATCATCGGAACTTGTATTGCAGGATTAAAAAGCGTTTTCTTAAACCACATGCCGCGTTCACCAATCATATCGCCATGATCCGATGAAAATAATACAACGGTGTTGTCCGCGAACCCGCTGTCTTTCACTGCATGCATCAAACGGCCAAATAATTCATCGATATGAGAGATCATGCCGTAGTAACCGCGGCGAGCATTGCGATAGTCTTGATCACTGAGTTCGCATTTGTCTTGACCATAGTGGTAGTAGAGCGATTGGCTGTGTTCGTCACGTTGCTCAACCGGGATGTGTGGCACTCGGGGTGAGTCAATAGTGTTTTCGGAGTAACGTTCCCAATACTCCCGTGTGGTGACATAGGGGTCGTGTGGTTGTGTAAGGGATACTGTCATCATAAATGGACGCGTATCTTCACTGCGTGCTCGGGTGTAGAGCTCGCGAGTGGCGTGGTGAATCACATCTTCATCGTAGTCATGACTAGCTTGGCAGTGTCCGCGTTGGAAGAGCTAAAAGGCATTGATATCGTGGTTTTGGATATCGCTGACAAATCCAGTATTGCCGATAACATGCT
>CALGND010000046.1 GCA_937958675.1 uncultured Granulosicoccaceae bacterium | reverse complement strand
CGACGCCTGCCAAACGGCCAGCTTATAGCGTATTATCTCTAGTTGATACATGGAGTGCACTGGATACACAAGCTGAACATTGGCGAGTAGAACTTAGAAAGATGATGAGAGAGTTGCAATGAGACGACTACTAGTAACAGGTGCTGCCGGCTTTATCGGTGCTAACTTTGTACGCTATTGGCGTGAAACACACGAGGCAGATTTTATCGTGATTGTGGATGCCTTAACGTATGCAGGTAACAAACATAATCTTGCAGGAACGCTTGACGATCAATGCATTTTTGTTCAAATGGATGTGAACGACACTGCCGGCATCGAAGCTTTATTGCGTGATCATAAGCTTGATACTATCGTACACTTTGCTGCCGAAAGTCATGTTGACCGTTCGATCACTGGGCCAGATGCATTTTTAGAGGCCAACATTATGGGTACGCATAGTATGCTTAAAGCTGCTCGTCAGGTTTGGCAAGTAGAAGAGCAAAACGTTGATAACCATCGCTTCCACCATGTTTCTACTGACGAGGTGTATGGCACATTATCAATGAGCGACCCAGCCTTTACTGAAAAAACAGCGTATGCGCCAAACTCTCCGTATTCTGCGAGTAAAGCTGCATCTGATTTTTTTGTTCGCGCATATCACCATACCTATGGCATGAACGTCACGACCAGTAATTGCTCTAACAATTATGGCCCGTATCATTTTCCTGAAAAACTGATACCACTGGTTATCATCAATATTCTGCACGGTAAATCATTGCCGATTTATGGTGATGGTAAAAATATTCGTGATTGGTTATATGTAGATGATCACGCTCTGGGTATCGATCTAGTGATTCAAAATGGCCGGGTGGGTGAGACTTACAACGTGGGTGGTTTAAACGAGTGGACTAACATTGACATCGTTAGCTTGATCTGTACGCTAGTTGACAAACGGTTTAGTCAGAGCGCTGAGTTACGTGATAGCTATCCTCAATGCCCGGCTGCGCAAGGCGAAGAGAGTGAGTCGCTAATTACTTACGTCACCGATCGAGCCGGTCATGATTTTCGTTATGCAATTGATGCCACGCTGATTCAAGAAGAGCTAGGCTATGAGCCTAAGGTCACATTTGAAGTCGGCATCGAAAAAACACTTGATTGGTATCTTGCCAACCCGCAGTGGTGGCAAGCTGTCCTTGATGGAACTTACCGTGATGAAGACGGCGATGACGGCTGCGCGGATGCAGAATTACGCGGCGCTGCCTGAGTAAATTCTTCAACGATTTGTGCAACACTTTTGATGGCATGGACGCCACCAGCACTCTTTCCGGCTTGCCAATATTCTTGGTAGCCAGCCTTACCCGAATTTGCCTTCTTAAGCTTAAACACCGACTGCAGCGAATATATCGTGCGCATCCAGTGTTTGGTTTTTCGTCCCTTAAGCATCCATCGGGCAATTGGGCCCGCTTTGGTGCCGATGCGTTGAATAGCCGGTGTATTGATAATCGCAACTGGTACGCCCGTTAGTTTTTCAGTTAGCACGATATCGTCTGCATCTGCTTTAACGATAGCTTGTTTATATTCCTCAACTGCTGTGCATTCTGTGGAGGCGATAAAGCGAGTACCGAGTTGTGCACCGGCATAGCCCATCGCTAGCATTTCTCTAAAAGTATCTGGGCTACCCATACCACCAGCACAAATGACAGGTTTGCCTAGTGGTGCGATTTCATCTAGTAAGGCTTGTGGGGTCAGTGTGCCTGCGTGCCCTCCGGCGCGATTATTGACAGCGATAAACCCATCAACCCCGCCATCAAGTGCTTTTTGAGCGTGCTTAACGTTTGTCACATCATGAAAGACAGTAATGCCATGCTGATGAGCAAGATCGACTACCCAACGTGGGTTGCCAAGCGCGGTAACAAATACCTTTACACCTTCTTCAACGGCTGTCTCAGCCCACTGTTGGGTTCGCTTCTGGTATGTCTTGGAGCTGGTTTCTAATATAAGGTTTAGGCCAATGGGGTTGCTGCTTAGGCTTTTTATATATTGCAGACCTTTTTGAAATTCATAACCATGCACAAAACTTAGCGACATGGGTTGCACAATACCCAAGGCGCCCGCTTCTGACACTGCGGCCACTAGTTCGGGGTTACTGCAGGGGTACATTGCACCGCCAATCAGCGGTACCTTGATATTAAGTTGCTCGCATAGCGTATCGGACGGATTCATTGTGGGCCCACCAGCCAAGTGGCGGTTGCACGTGTTACTACATCGCCTGCTTTGTCTGTAATGGTTGTTTCAATTGGGACTTCTTGGCGCGTATCGCCAGAAGGCACAGTGCATTTGCACTCAGCGCGCAACTCACCACGCGCCTTTTTTTCGTAGGTCACGTTTAGGCCAATCAATATCCCGTTTATACCTGATGGTAAACCGGAAATCATGGCTAGCCCGGTTGAGAGCTCAGCCATATTGGCCAAGGCGATGGCGTGCACTGAGTTCAGATGGTTACGTACGCGGCGGCGATCAGGTAGCACCACTATGGCGTGGCCTGGCTCAAGGTGCACTACGCGCGCTTTTATTGATCCCGAGTAAGGAATGGTAGCGCCCAGAATGCGGCTGAATAGGCTTTTGCCCATGGGTAACGTTGAGCATCGATGCCAGATGCGCAGCAACTTTGTACCGGTTGCCTCACGGGGTGCATTGCTGGTTGTTGGCGTGCTCAATAGCGCAGTCTCGGATTGGTCTTAAACGTGGGTTTATCTAGATGATAGCTTAGATGGCTTCGCCAAAAAGTGAAAGCTCGTGATGAGCAACCGCGCGGTAGGCGGCGCGGGGTATTTCAGCCATGTCGCCCAGCAGTAAAGGCGCTGAAACAGGGTCTGCTGCTGCAAAACGCCACGCTTTGTGTACCGCCTGTTTGTACTTCAACAATTGCTCTGCATCCGTAAATATCGACCGGCTGCAAATCAATGGCAGGCCAGGAGTGGATGCGGTACAGTCGATAATTTTCAGTGATTTAACAGTGGGGTCAAATTGTTGAGCAAGTGAAAATGAAACTGGGTCGATTGCGCACACATCGGCTAGGCCTGAAGCTACTGCTTGAATCGACTGTCGGTGCCCGCCGCTGAGTTCGCCTTTGGCAAAAAATGTGGCTGTGCTTAAGCTAATACCGCTTTGTTCGATAATTAAATTGCGCAGGGCATTGTAGCCACTTTGTGATACCAATGAATTGATCGCAACGGTTGAATCTTTAAACTCTAGCAAGCGTTCACGGCTATCTGATTGTCGTGCAAGTACAACACTGGCATATAGGCCATCAGTGAAGTAGTCGCAGGTGTAACCAGGCGTGCCCAGAATGGTTACGCTATCTCCCAGGATATGATTAAGCGGAAAGCCACACGTTTGAGATAAGCCCAAATGCTCGTCGTGCCATATCGCTTCACTTTCATCGTGGTTAAGTTGAGCTTGTAAATCGTAACCATCGCCAGCTAGGTGATTTTGAAACAGCTGCCAAAATTGATCCACGCTGTCTTGAACCTCTGGCCAAGCGTACATGTTTAAACTGGCTTTTAAGCTCATGGTGTGTATCCAAAGTAGTTGTGTGTACTCAAATCTATAGCGTTTTCTAATGCAATAGCTCTCTGATGCGCGACGCCAGCTCTCGGTTCTGGGTTCGCATTGCGCCGCTTGATCCTGCGATAACGTTGCGACTCAGTTCGTCGAACAGGCTTCTTGCTTTGTGGTTTACAGGAAGTTGATGGCGCTCCATTAACGAATGTATTGCCGCCAGGCTATCGAGAAAGTTGCGCGCCCCTGCAGCAAATAATGAGCTTTGCTGTGTTAGCGTCATCGATGATTGCTCTTCTACTTTTTTAAGTGCTTGTGACAAGATAATTTCGATTAAGCGAGAGTACTGGTTTGGAGAATCATGTTTGCATGTGTTGGTTTGTTGGAGCAACTGTAAATTACGCTGAAGTAGTTGTTGTGCCTGCCCAAGCGCTGTAATGGCTTCGTTGCTGTGTGCTAATAACATACAGGCGGCAGGCAAGCCGCTTCTTGGGTTTCGTTTATAGCCTAGGTGTACAGGCGTTAAGCCTTGCTTTAACCAAAAACCCAGTGTTGACTCATCAGCACCAAAGCTTGTGCCAATGGCGTCAGCCTTGTTGCAGCCCTTAGCGCTGTCGTTGATAAGCGCTTGAGCTAGAATTGATCCGATACCGCGGCCTTGAATAGCCGGCACAACGGCAATTCGCACAATACGCAGATAGTGTCGGCTCAGAAGCTTTTTTGACAAGGTAAATTGAGTCAGCAGCTGTGGCAGCAGCTGATGCTTAAGGCGGCGCTTTTTATGTGCTATGTCGGTATACAAATCATCATCTATTTCACCCTCGGTGCAAACCAATGCGGCAGCGCAGGGTGAACCGTTAATGCTCGCTACCCAAACACACATGCCCGGCGAATCCAACATATGGCGTAAATCCATTGCGGTAGTTTGGTAATGCGCTCGCGCTAAAATGGCAAACGTATGCTCGAGCAGTTGTGGATCTTGTATCAGCTGCTCCGGTGAGAGTTGTTTGCAGCGAATTTCATCGAGGTTAATATTGGTAGGAATGTCGGGCAAATCCGATTTCAACAATAAGGCGCTATTAAATAGTGCCTCTAAGGGATCCTCAGCTTGCCAACGGATGGGTTTGGTCGGTTGGTACAAGCGCCAATTTTCGTAATGTTCGTCCAATTGTTTAGCAAATCGTGTGGCAAACCCACGCCCGGCACCTTCGTAACCATCTACGGTGGTTGCAAACACGATTTGTTTTGATAGTGAAGCTAAGCTCAGGAGTTGCTCTAGCGGAATGGTTGCTGCTTCGTCCACCAATAGCAATTCATGTGACTGAAGTAAGGCTCGTTGCAAAGGCATGGTTTTAACGGTGAGCCCATGTGTCGAGCAATGCTGATGCACAACCGCCGTTGCTGAGCCGTGCAGGGCAGTTATGCTTGTGTTCTGTGGAATTCGATGGCTGAGTAACATGCGGGCAAGTAGAGTGGATTTGCCTCTACCCCGATCAGCCTGTATCACAATCACCTGTGACAGCTGAGCTTCAATGTCGACTAGCAGTGATTCCAGTATTTTGCTCTGCTCCGACAGGGGATCTGGTTTGGATAACTCGGCCCCTTCAACTTGTTGAGTGGGTGGTGCGGTTTGCCACAAACTTGTGTGCGTGGATGGAACACACTGATCTTTAAAGTGCTGTGCAAGTCGCTGCAAGAACACTGAATGCGTGGTGCCGTATTCCTGATCATAGGTATCGGCCCATTGGCTTAATGGTGGGCTCAAGAGAAGATACAAGCCACCTGCGGCTAACGTGCCGGCGGAGGCAGCCAGTAAACGAGGGTCTAGCCCATGCCTTGCATCATAAGCAACCAGCATGGTTTCAGTGCCGAGCAGTTGTTGAATTTGATCTGTTCTGTCGGTGGTGTTTTGCTGCGGCAGCCATAGGCGGTGTTTTTCTGGCTGGCTATCAAACCATTGACGCACTGCGCCAACAGCATCGTGTTGATGGCATTCAACAAGTAGAAATGCGCGATGTCCTCGGGTGCCTGCCGCTTTAGCGAGTAGTTGGCCGCGCGAGGCGATATGCTGAATAGTTACCTGGTTGATAGATTGCTGACCGGATGTTGATAGAGCAATGCGTTACATTCACACGCATAAATGGTTTGAATAGCTATACTTTAGTCATCTGATGCGCGTTTTGCGCGTTCAATCCAAACCTCCTCCAAGTGGTATTGAGGCAGGGAAGCCAAGTAGGCCAAGGACGGCCAGTTTTTTTTAGTCTACCCTTTCCCTAGTTATTCAGCAAAACTTGTTAGATAGCAAAGGTTTCTACAATAAAGATCTCAGCAACGATATTCGTTAACAAGTGTTAGTGAGTGTCCTTACCTCGGATCTTCATTGATGTTACTTAGGATAGCCACTTAAGATCGCAATATTGCTCGCCGCTACCTTTCTGGTCGTTGCAATTGATCTTTGAGTTTTTGCTTATACAAAAGGATTTACGATTAAGAAACGAGTCAAACTGCTTGCGATCTGCTTGCGATCTGCTTGCGATCTGCTTGCGAAGTGTGAAGCAGTCTGCAAGTAGCTTCGATGTTCTTGTCAATTTAATGGCTGAACAATAGAAAACTGGCCCTGAGCGGGTATATTGCCAGCATAAATAGGTATTTTTTCGCAGATGCTCACTGTTTTGAGCAAAGAGTTGAGTTTCAACTTTGCAATGCAGCGATTCGCTGCCTAAAATGTGTTGTGATTCAGCGATTTACTTTCGCTGTTCAGTTGTACAGAGGTATCCGATGCGTAAGTTGCAAAGGGGTTCATTTTATTTATATGATAGTCGAGTAATATCACGTGCTATCCGGCAGTGTAATCTTGCCAACATAGTTTTGAGTGTCGAAGTTTGACACTTAAGAATGAGTGACAGGATTGCATGTTTGTCGGTGTGTGGCTAAGGCCTCACATTTATACATGGAGATCGGTAAAGAGGGTGTTTTGTCACACTTGGCGCTAATCTGCATATTTGCTGTGTTTGATCACAATTTTTTACATAAGAGGATTCTTAAATGATCAAGAAGTACTTAGGTTTATCTCTCATCACTGCAAGTATGCTTGTGATGGGTTGTTCGTCCGATGATGATGGTCCAGGTGACACTACTGGTTCTACTACAGGCACTACGACTGGTGGCATGGATACGCTAATAACGGTTCCAGCTACATTGCCAGATCCATTGCCAGATGGTGTTGAAACTCCAACACTTAATATCGTTGAAACTGCTGCTGCGAACGAAAATCTGACTTCACTAGTTGCTGCGGTTACTCGCGTAGGCTTAGTTGATACATTGTCT
>CALGND010000045.1 GCA_937958675.1 uncultured Granulosicoccaceae bacterium | reverse complement strand
GAAATCAAAGCATCGAATGTTCCTAGCTTTAAAGCTGGCAAAGCGTTAAAAGAAGCTGTAAACTAAGCCGGCTCTGGGTGCTTAGCTCAGCTGGTAGAGCATCGCCCTTACAAGGCGAGGGTCGGGGGTTCGATCCCCTCAGCACCCACCACAGAGTTTGGAGCGGTAGTTCAGTTGGTTAGAATACCGGCCTGTCACGCCGGGGGTCGCGGGTTCGAGTCCCGTCCGCTCCGCCAATGTAACAACAGTTACCTAGAGGGTGCTTATCAAAGCACCCTTTTTTAGTTGTGTAGCTGAGTATTTCAAAATGTTTACAACTGTTCGATCATCGCAAAGCGATATTTAAGTGCATTTAGTGCAATTTGATGCACACTATTTGCAACGAAAACAGAAAATACAGATCTATTTAAACTCTACAAATTCACCGATATCGGGTACCCCACATGTTATTGGACTTAAGAGAGAAAGTTCGCAGTTCGAAGCCGATCAAATACACATTGATCACGCTTATCTGCATACCTTTTGCGTTAGTTGGCATTGGTTCATACTTTGCTGGCGGCGAAGCTGACCCTGCTGCCACTGTTGATGGGGTAGAAATTTCTCCTTACCAGCTAGATGCAGCAATGAACCAACAGCGCCAACAGTTTGGTTCTCAATTTCCTGATGCGGCTATCCGACAACTGGCGCTTGAGCAACTCGTCACAACACAGGTGATGAGCAGCGCCGCTGAAAAACATAAGTTTGCGATTGGTGATGTCACATTAGCAAGAGAGATTCGCAGAGCGCCAGATTTGCAAGTGGATGGAAAATTTAGTCCAGAGGCCTATCAGGAATACCTTCAAACGCAAGGCTTAACCGCATCCGAATTTGAACAAAGCTTACGACAAGATGCTGCGCTTAATCAATTTAGCCAAGGTGTAATAGGCACAAGTTTTATATTGCCGCAAGAAAGTGCAAAGAAAAAAGCATTATTAGCCCAAACTCGAACTGTTGATATTCTTCGCTTTGATAATGCTAAAGCGCAGGAAACCATTGAAGTAGCCGAAGAAGACGTACAGGCGTATTTCGACGAAAACGCTGAAAACTATCAGTTTCCTGAGCGAGTGAAGCTTCAATACATCACCTTAGATCACGATGAATTAGCCGCTGAGATTGATATCTCTGATTCCGATGCCGAGACCTATTACAACGAAAATCTTGCTCGTTACATAACACCAGCAAGGCGCGAAGCCTCTCATATTCTGTTATCGGTAGACGATAGAAATGATGACGCTGCTGTTGAAAGCAAGGTACAAGAGCTAAACGAACTAAAGCAACGCATCGCTGATGGTGAAGATTTTGCAGCCTTGGCGGAAGAGTTTTCTGACGATGCAGGCTCGGCGGAGAAGGGTGGTAGCTTGGGTCTTATCTCTGCAGGTGCGATGGTGCCTGAGTTTGAAGAGGCTGTAAATGCGTTGTCTAGCAGCGGTGAGATTAGTGATCCAGTCGTCACTGATTTTGGTGTTCACCTGATCAAGCTAGATACAATTACCGCAGAGACTACTATTGCGTTTGAAGAAGCTAAAGATGCGGCAATCGAAGCGTTACGCAAAGAGGGTGCTGATCTTGAATATAGTTCCTTGCGCGAACTGCTTAGTGACGAAATGTTTGCTAACACTGATGCCCTTGATGCAGCCGCTGATGCGACTGGTCTTGAAATACAAACTTCTGACTGGATCGATATCACATCCGATGATCCATGGTTGGGTGCGCCTCAAGCCTTGCAAGCAGCTTTTAGTGATGATGTACTTAACAACGGCGATAACTCTGATCTGATCGAGTTAAGCGGAACAAGATCATTAGGCCTTCGAGTGTTGGAGCAAGAGCCTCAACGTCCTAAAGCTCTCGACGATGTGCGCGAAGAAATTGTGGCAACACTAAAATCTTCGTCTGCTAGCGAGCAACTTGATGAGTTACTGAAAACGGCAGTTGAAGGTTTGAAAGAAGGCAAGAGTGTTGAAGATCTTGCAGCAGATGAAAGCTTAGCTACCGCAACGGTTGGCGAAGTACTCACGCGGCAAGCCAGTGTTATCGATGCGCCCATAGTTGAGAGCGTATTTGCACTAGCTAAACCTAGCGACGATGCGAAGCAGATCGCTGATGCCATTTCTGCAAATGGCGATCGCATTGCGGTGTTACTCAATGCGGTAGAAACCCCTGAGCCCGAAATCGAAGAAGTAGCCCCTAACGATGGGCGCTTGGGTAATACGGAGTTTTCGGCCTTGTTGCAGAGCTTGCGTGGTAAAGCGAAGATTTCGTTTGATGAAAGTTTGGCTGGTCCAGAGCTATAACCAGCTCAAATCAATTAAAGAGCTTTTTCCTAAGATGTGGGTAGTCATGGAGCTGCCCACATCGTAAATCCCAAATTATCGTTGCACACCGTCAATTCTGCCGGTTTTAAGATGACATTTTCGAAATATCGCCTATAAGGTGTTTGACAAGGTTTCTTGTTGTTAAACAGAGGTAGGTTTTTATGGGAATGGTTTCGGAATTTAAAGAATTTGCGATGAAAGGTAGCCTGATGGATATGGCTGTCGGTATCATCATTGGTGCTGCGATCGGTAAGATGGTTGGGGCTTTAGTTGATAATGTGTTGATGCCATTGATCGGTTTGGCCATGGGAGGCGTTGATTTCTCATCATTAGCCATAACCGTGGGTGAAGCTTCCATCAACTATGGTGCGTTTATTCAAGCTTTGATTGATTTTATTATTATCGCTTTCGTTATCTTTATGTTGCTCAAGATGATCAACAACATGAAGAAAAAAGCAGAAGAAGAGCCTGCAGCGCCTTCTGACGATGTTGTTTTATTGACTGAAATTCGTGATTTACTGAAGAAGTAGTTTTGCTCATTATCTGCTGACTATCTGCAGAAGATGTAGCCTTAGAAAGTATGTATACTGCTGGCATTAGTCAGCGGTATACCAAGCCAGCATCCTGACAAGCTGTTTTAGCAACCTTTCTCCCACCCACCATTGCCTCTGCTCAGACCGTCAATATATACGATCGGTCCAAATTTACGCCTCAGCACCTAAAACTAGGGGGCAATCGAGTATTATTAGGTTCATTTGTGAATTGTGTATTTGAACTGAGGATTGGCTATGACTGCACTACGTCCGGATGTTGACCCAGATGGGTTACTCGAATACTCGGTTGTTTATACAGACCGTGCTTTAAACCACATGTCGCAGGCTTTTCAATCTGTGATGACCTCGATCTCAACCACGCTCAAAGACGCATACCAAGCGGAAGCGACTGCCATTGTTCCCGGCGGTGGTACCTATGCTATGGAAGCAGTGGCGCGGCAGTTTGCACGTGGCCAACGCTGTCAAGTGCTACGCAATGGTTGGTTCAGCTACAGGTGGACTCAAATCCTAGACACAGCTAATTTACCTAGTGATACGCAAGTGCTTAAGGCTGCAAAAAAAGGTACTGAAAAAAGTGACCAATTTGCATCGATGCCCGTCGATGAGTTATGTGCTGCGATCCGTGAGTACAAGCCAGGCGTCTTTTTTGCCCCGCATGTAGAAACGTCAGCAGGTGTTATGTTGCCAGATGACTATATAAAACAAGTTGGCGAAGCGGTTGCTGAGGTCGGTGGTTTGTTTGTGTTGGATTGCATTGCATCGGGTGCCATTTGGGTCGACATGAAAGCCTTGGGTGTAGATGTATTGATTAGCGCTCCACAAAAAGGTTGGAGTGGCCCTGCGTGTGCTGGGTTTGTCGCATTTGGCGAGCGCGGCTTGAAACGTCTGCAAGAAACTCAAAGCGATAGTTTTGCTTGCGATTTGCGAAAGTGGTACGACATCATGGCTGCCTACGAAAACGGTGGCCATGCTTATCACGCCACTATGCCAACCGATGCCTTGCGTAATGTTTTGGCACAAATGCAGGAAACTCAACAGCTCGGTTTTCCTGAAGCTAAAAAACGTCAAGAAGAGCTTGGTAAAAAAGTGCGCTCGATGTTAGCCAAACATGGCTTTGTCAGTGTGGCCTCTGACGAGTTCGCTGCTGCGGGCATTGTGGTTGTTTACACCGATAACCCGGCTATTCAAAATGGCAGCAGCTTCGTTAAGCAAGGCATGCAAGTCGCTGCGGGCGTGCCATTGATGGTAGATGAAGGTCCGGATTTTAGTACTGTGCGCATCGGCTTGTTTGGCTTGGATAAATTGACTGATATTGATGGCACTGTAAAACGTTTAGAAGGTGCAGTAACTGAGGTGTTAGCGGAAGTTAGACGGTCGTCGCTCACCCCAGAAAGTGCATAACTTTCGCTATCGCGTGGGGCAGGGGAGTGAGCTGTGTCGGTACTGATTGATAATTTACAGTACGCCAATTGGTCTGAAAAAATATTCAGACAAATGCGTGAAGGTGGGATGCATGCGATACATGTCACCATTGCTTATCACGAAGTATTTCGTGAGATGGTGCTTAATGTCGAACAGTGGAATCGCTGGTTTGAACAATACCCAGAGCTTATCTTTATGGGGCGTACTCATGAAGATGTTAAAAAGGCCGTCGCTGAAAACCGCACAGCGATTTTTTTCGGTTTTCAAAACCCGTCGCCAATCGAAGACGACATCGGCTTAATCGAGATATGCCATGCCTTGGGTTGTCGCTTTATGCAGCTCACTTATAACAATCAATCGCTACTCGCAACGGGTTGCTACGAAGAGCTTGATACCGGCGTTACGCGTTTTGGGAAGCAAGCCATTGCTGAAATGAACCGTGTTGGCATGGTCGTCGATATGAGCCACTCGGCAGATCTATCCACGCTACAAGCAATAGAGCTGTCTAGTCGGCCTATAGCAATTACTCACGCCAACTTACATGACTGGCATCCTGCGTTGCGTAACAAACGCTCTGATGTGGTATCTGCGCTTACGCAAGCCGGAGGCATGATGGGTTTTTCTATTTACCCGCATCATCTTAAAGGCGGAACAGAGTGCGAGCTAAGTAGTTTTTGCCAAATGATTGCAGATGCTGCAGAGCGTTATGGTGTAGAACATTTTGGTATTGGCTCGGACCTATGCCAAGATCAGCCTGATACTATTGTTACCTGGATGCGTAATGGTCGATGGTCAAAACAAACAGATTACGGTGAAGGCTCGGCAGCTGATCCGGGATTCCCACCACATCCTAAATGGTTTGAAGACAATCGAGATTTCCCAAACCTGGCTGCTGGCTTGTCTGATATTGGTTTTAATAAATCTGAGGTCGCACAGCTGATGGGTGAAAACTGGCTGCGATTTTATAAAGAGTCTTTCGTGCCGCTGTAACCGTCATCCCCGGCTATGCGGGGATGGCATTATATTCTTATCGACGTATTGGGCAAATAGCCTGAGCTACAACTTCGCCAGAATAGGTCGGCACTGTGCATTTATAAGCGTCGGCAGAAATAAATGCATCTGCTTCAATAATGTCCGAAGTAGAGCAAGCGCCACCGGACATGTAGTCGATAAAAACTGTGTTATTGAATTGCGTACGATAGCTGTTCGGACAAACCGCAATGCATGATTCACCAGGCCCTACGTCTTTACAGGTTTTATATACCAATAGGGTTCTGTACTGATAGTCGTAGTTTATTGAAGCGTCGTTACTCTCTCCAGCATATTTCACGCGTTCCAGGCTGTGATTCTTACCGTAATCATCCATGTCATTAAAAGCGATGACAGAGTAAGTACCGGCTTCGTTTAGTTGGTAAGTCAGTGCATCTCTAACAGTATCGTAGTAGCCGTACTCGAATATAATATTGTAACCGGTAGCTCCATCTTGGGCATCCCATGTCAGTAATTGCCCTTCAACTCGGACATTTTCAACATCAGGCAAGACGTCTGCACGGGCAGTCGAGAATAGAAACGTGATGCTGAGTAGCATCAATACTGAAAGTTGTCGCATGGCGGAGTCTCGTTGTTGGGTAGAGGCTTAGTGTATTAAATAGTCAGTGAACCGAGCCGGAAAAATTACCGGCTTAGACTTGTGAGTATTACCTATGCTAGTGCCCGTGCAGAAATAGGGCGCTAGCTAAGATCGGGCATAGAGACGATATTAAATCCGCCATCAACATAGATGATTTGCCCAGTTATGCCGCCACCCATTGATGAGCATAAGAAGGCCGCGGTATCGCCAACTTGTTCAATGGTCGTGTTTTCGCGCATTGGTGCAATAGATGAAACGTGATTCAATAGCTTTTTAAAGTCACCGATGCCAGCTGCCGCCAGTGTTTTGATCGGTCCAGCTGAGATCGCATTAACGCGCACGCCATCCGGGCCAAGCGAGTGTGCCATAAACCGGGTGTTGGCCTCTAGCGATGCTTTGGCTAAGCCCATAACGTTGTAGTTAGGCATAGCCCGTACTGCACCAAGATAAGATAAGGTTAGCAATGCAGCGCCTTTGTTTAGCATTGGGCGAGCGGCTTTAGCTAAAGCCGCAAAGCTGTAAGAGCTGACATCGTGTGCTACACGGAATGATTCGCGATCCACAGCTTTTAGATAATCACCGTCAAGTGCTTCGCGCGGTGCAAAAGCTACAGCGTGTACGAAGCCGTCAAACTTGTCCCAGGTTTCCCCTAGGGATTTGTACATTGCATCTATTTCCTCATCACTTGATACATCGCATGGCATTACCAGAGTTGAGCCACATTCTTCTGCAAAGCCAATTACGCGATCTTTTAGTCGGTCATTTTGATAAGTAAAAGCAAGGCTTGCGCCTTCACGATGCATCGATTGGGCTATGCCCCAAGCGATTGAGCGTTTGCTAGCAACGCCAACAATCAAAATACGTTTTCCGTCAAGCATTCCCATGATGTTCTCCACTGAGTAGCAGTTGTTCAAACAGGTTTTCGAAGATGGCTGTGAGGTTGTTGAGATCTTCACAGCTGGTATGTTCGTTTATCTGATGGATGGTAGCGTTGGTAGGGCCAAATTCAATCACCTGCTTGCACACTGGTGCGATAAAGCGCCCATCAGATGTGCCACCAGCGGTATTAAGCTCGGCTGTTTTGCCGGTTACTGTTTTAATGGCTTGTTGCATAGCTTGAGTTAGGGAGCCAGGTTCGGTGATAAATGGCTGCGCACTGTCCTTCCATTGCAAGGTAGCGTCTACCTGATGTTTTTCAATCATTTTTTCTATAGTATTTTTGATTGATGTCGCTGGCGATGCTGGGCTGTAACGTAGATTTAGTTCGATTTGAAAATCGCTAGGGATAACATTGGTAGCGCCCGTGCCTGCATTTACATTTGATATCTGTAGTGTAGTGGGCGGAAAGTTATCATCACCTTCATCCCACTTATTCGTTGTTAGGTCGCTCAGTAACGCTAAGGCACGATGTACTGGATTATCTGCCAAATGCGGATAAGCCACATGGCCTTGTGTGCCATGAATAGTTAGCGATAGCCCTAAGGACCCGCGCCTGCCGTTTTTGATGAAGTCCCCAAGCGTTTTGCTACTAGTGGGCTCTCCAACCACGCAGTAATCAATCTGCTCGTCTCGTGCTTGTAGCGTTTCAATTACTTTTACTGTGCCATCTATTGCCGGGCCTTCTTCATCGCTTGTGATAAGCATTGCTAGTGAGCCTTTCATGTTGCTAGCGTGCTGCTTGGCAAAGCTTTCGCAGGCGATGACAGCTGCCGCAACTGAACCCTTCATATCGGCAGCTCCTCGTCCCATGATGTTGCCATCAACTAACGTGGCTGAGAAAGGAGGGTGTGCCCATTGGGCTTCATCGCCAGTGGGTACAACATCGGTGTGACCCGCATAAACCACGAGGGGTGCGGTATCACCAAGCCTAATCCACAGATTGCTTACGTCTCCGAATGGTATGTGTTCAATGCGAAAACCAACTGTGCTCAAGCGATCTGCGATAAGTTGTTGGCAACCTTCGTCAAGTGGCGTGACTGACGGTCGCGAAATAAGCTGTTGAGCAAGTTCGATTGTTGGGCTTTGTGCGCCGCTACTGGTCAATGTCGTTTACTCATGTTTGTCGCTTCCTTATCACCTTGTTATATCGCCTTGTTACGACTTTGCTTATTCAATATTGCGTAGCACTGCCATTCTGATTAATTTGCGTTGCTCTAGATCGTCGATTTCTTGACCACTTTCGTCAAGAACAAAAAAGTCGTTTTCTAGTTTCTCACCCAAGGTGTTGATCTTGGCTGACTGTACGCTAACACCGCACTCAAGGAACGCTCTGGCTATAGATGCCAGTATACCCGGCCTGTCGGCAGACGAGATACGGATTTGCGTAAATGCGCCTTCATTAATGAGAAAGCGGATGCGGGTAGGAATTTGGAAGTGTTGTATCAAGCGTGACGCTTTAGGCGATGTAAAGTCGGGTAGGTCTTCGGGGGTTGCTAGGTTGGATAGTAGATTGTTATGAATTTGGGCAATGCGTGGTTCATCGTCGATAATACTACCGTCGTTGCTCAATACGTAAAACGTATCCAAGGCATAACCGTCCGCAGTGGTGTTGATCGATGCGGACTGGATATCCAATTGCAATTGCCCTAGTGCTGAAACGATCAATGCGAACAAGGCTTTGTGGTCCCGAGTGTAGATGAGTATTTCGTTAGCGCCGCGAGATATGCTGTGCCGTAGTTGAACGTTGGGCTGGTCTTTTTTCGCCTGTTTTAAAATAAAAAGCGAGTGCCGTGCAATCTCTGCCTCTTGGTTTTGGCGAAAATAGTCTTCGTCCAATTGCGCCCAAAAATCATTTAACTCAACTTCGTCTATATCGGTGTCGGCGAGTATCCGTCGAGTATGTGATTTACGATAATCAATAGCATCATTGGCATCGGGGGCGTTGTTGATGCCTTGCCGCAACAGTACGGCAGTTGATTGATACAGGCCATACAGCAGACTTTCTTTAAACGAATTCCAGAGTTCTGGGTTGGTTGCACGGATGTCTGCCACGGTGAGTAAGTACAGATGGTTAAGCCGATCAACATTACCAACAATTTCAGCAAATTCGCGAATCACATCCGGATCAGTGATGTCTTTGCGCTGAGATGAGTTTGACATGGCTAAGTGCTCACGTACTATCCAGCTAATAAGCTCAGCGGTATCCGGGTGCATATTGTGCGCCTCGCAAAATTGCAGGGCATCCTCTGCACCTAATACACTGTGATCACCGCCGCGCCCTTTTGCAATATCGTGAAACAAAGCCGCTAAATACAAATCCTCAGGGTTGTCAATTTGTTGCATGACAAATGTACAGTGTGGCCACTCGTCAGAAAACTCTTCCAAGGCGAATCGTCGCAAGTTACGAATCACACGCACGGTATGTTCATCAACTGTGTAGATGTGAAAAAGATCGTATTGCATGCGGCCCACAATCTGATCGAACGCGGGTAAGTAGGCTGCCATAACGCCGTAGACGTTCATTAGCCTGATCTTGCGTGTTAGTTTATTGGGGTTACTAAATATTTGTAAGAACAGTTGTTGAATTTTAGCGTCGCTACGAAAACGATCATTGATAAGAGGTAGGTTTGCGCGAATCTGGCGTACTGTGTTAGAGCGCACTTTAACGGCTGCTGGCGTATTTCCAAAAACAAGAAACAGCTCTAGCAACGCTGCCGGGTAGTGCATAAAAACGTCATCATGCGTTGTCTCTAAAAATCCGTTTCGCACTTGAAATCGTGCATTAATCACCTCCGGTTCAGTTGCAGCAGTGACACCTGATATCACGCCACCGATACCCTGAAGCAGTATTTCGTTCAATCGTTGCAGAGCCATAACGCTTCGATAAAAGCGTTGCATGAGTTCTTCTATGCCGCGATTGTGTTCGTCATCTGTGTAACCAAAGGCATGCGCAATGTCCCGCTGATAATCAAACAGCAACCTATCCTCGCGCCGCTTTGCAAAGTGATGCAGTAGGTAGCGTATGCGCCACAGTAGGTGAGTACCTTCTATGAGTATGTCGTATTCGTCTTCGGTTAATAGATCAAGCTTGACCAAATCACTAAGCTTACGCGTGCCAAACTGTCGTTGACACACCCACGAAATAGTTTGTATGTCGCGCAGGCCTCCTTGGCTTTCTTTAACGTTCGGTTCCAAGCTGTACGCATTGGATTGAAATCGTTCGCGGCGTTGCTCTTGTTCTTCAAACTTGGCCGCAAAAAATTTGCCTGGCGGCCACATGTTGCTAGTCGAAATACGCGCATGCATAGCCTGATACATTTTTTCATCGCCACACAGCAATCGCGACTCCATCAAGTTGGTCACAACGGTAATGTCGGCTCGTGCTTGGACTTCGCATTCGTCCACTGAGCGCACGCTCTGACCGATATCCAAGCCAAGGTCCCATAGCTGGGTCAACCAATTTGCCAGAGAGGTTTGCGTTTCGTTATCCAATGTAGGCGGTACCAGTACGCTGATATCGATGTCTGAGGCGGGGTGGAGTTCTCGACGGCCATAGCCACCTACCGCTACCAAGGATAATTGGTCGAATGCTTGTCGCTGCCACAGGTGACGTAGCAGGTGATCAATTAAATCGGTTTGCAAGAGCAGGATGTCAGCGGTTTCAGCACCAGCTAGAAATTGCTCATGAATAGCAGTACGGCCCAATTTGAGCGCAGCTTTACAGCCGGCAGTTGAACTATCTGCCTGCAGTTGCTGGTCTATCGCATCAAAATTCAGAGCCTACAGCTCCCGACCATCGGCGAGCGTCAGAAGATCATAGCCGCTTTCGGTCACCAGTACAGTGTGTTCCCATTGGGCTGAAAGGCTTCGATCACGAGTGACCACTGTCCAGCCATCAGCCAACACTCGAGTATGGCGCTTGCCTTGGTTAATCATGGGCTCGATAGTGAAGGTCATGCCCGCTTGCAAGACATGGCCTTTGCCGGGCTTGCCCACGTGCAACACCTGTGGTTCTTCATGGAATGATGAGCCAATGCCGTGGCCGCAATATTCCTCAACCACCGAGTAGCGCTCGCCTTCGGCGTAAGTCTGGATAGCGTGGCCTATGTCGCCTAAGGTAGCGCCAGGTTTGACTACTTTGATACCGCGAACCATTGATTCGTAAGCGGTTTCACACAAGCGCTGGGCATGTGGAGCAGGCTGGCCAACGTAGTACATTCGGCTGGTATCACCAAAATAGCCATCTTTGATCACGGTGACGTCAATATTGACGATATCGCCCTTTTTCAACACTTTGTCGCTGGGAATACCGTGACAGATTTGCTGGTTGATCGAGGTGCAGATCGACTTCGGGAAGCCTTTGTAATTGAGTGGAGCAGGGGTGCCTTCCTGAACATCGACAATATGGTTATGGCAGATTGTATTCAGCTCGTCCGTTGTGACGCCAGGAACCACGTGCTCAGTGATCAAATCCAGCACCTCACTAGCCATCAGGCTGGCAACGCGCATTTTGGCGATCTCTTCTGGGGTCTTTATCGAAAATACCATGTTTTTACATCAGTGAAATCAGTCGGAAACCCGCATAGTGTACCGTGCTGGCCCTGATTGTGTTATAAAGACGGGCTGTGCACAGCCACATTAGTGAGTTGTGCAATTTCACACGCAGACCAACAAGGTCCGACCGGGTGCCCTAGCCTTAGATTGAGATGAGATTGACGCGAGATTGGGTCAATTTTAGTCAGTTTTTAGGCGGGGTCTGTCGGAGCCGGTTTGCGGAGGCCTAACCCAACCAAGGAAAACTCTATGGCTGATGTAACCATGCGCCAGATGCTAGAAGCTGGCGTGCATTTCGGGCACCAAACACGTTATTGGTCGCCAAAAATGGCACCGTATATATACGGTGAACGCAATAATATTCATATTTTTAACCTAGAAAAAAGCTTGCCTGCGCTAAATGATGCGGCAAATTTTTTGGGTAAAATCGCGAGCAAGAACGGTCGAGTACTGTTTGTCGGCACCAAGCGTGCTGCACGTGATCCAATCAAGGAAGCTGCAGCTAGCTGCAACATGCCTTATGTCAACCGTCGCTGGTCTGGTGGCATGATGACTAACTTCAAAACCGTTAAGGTTTCAGTCAAGCGTTTGCTTGAACTTGAAGCTATGCAGGAAGACGGCAGCATGGAGCGTCTGAGCAAAAAAGAAGCACTTGGCCTGCAACGTGAGCACGAAAAACTCGAGCGTGGCATGGGTGGTATCAAGCACATGGAACGCCTTCCTGATGCGCTTTTTGTTATTGATGTTGGTCACGAAAGCATTGCGATCGCGGAAGCTAAGAAACTCGGTATTCCGGTTGTCGCTGTCGTTGATAGCAACAGCAATCCAGACGGCGTTGATTACGTTGTGCCAGGCAATGATGATGCTATTCGCGCAATCCAACTTTATGCTGGAGCTGTTGCCAAAGCGGTACAAGATGGCAAGCAAGTCAGTGGCAATTCTGCACATGCAGAAGAAGCAGCTGCACCTGCTCCAGCGCCTGCTGCTGAAGCTGCTGCACCAGTTGTTGCCGAGGCTGACGCCGCGGCATCCGACGCTGCTAAAGCAGCAGAGGCTGAGGTAGCTGCAAAGACAGAATCTACTGATGCAGCTGGTACAGGCGGCGAGGCTGCTAGCGAAACACCAGCTAGCTAAGCAGGCATCTTTAAGTAACACGTTTAAAGCAATTTTTTACAGCGGCTAACTGCCGCTGATTTACAGGAGACAAATGCGATGCAAATTACTGCGTCCATGGTAAAAGAGCTTCGCGAGCGTACCGGCGCTGGCATGATGGAGTGCAAAAAATCACTCTCAGAAGCAAACGGTGATATGGAAGCTGCGATTGAGCAAATGCGTATTACTGGTTTAGCGAAAGCTGACAAAAAAGCGGGTAATACAGCAGCCGAAGGTATGGTTGTTATTCAGATTTCAAGCGACAAGTACGCAATGGTTGAAATCAACAGCCAAACTGATTTTGCTGCAAAAGCTGAAGATTTCATCGGTTTTGCTAACGGTGTTACTGAGTCGGTACTTAATAACCAGCCTGCATCGGTTGACGATATTCAGCTAAACGGTCAAGCGCTTGAAGAGGTTCGTAAAGAGCTTGTTGCCAAGATCGGTGAGAACATTCAGGTGCGACGCTTTGTTTGTGGAGACAGTGCAGGTGGAACTATCTCCGAATATTCACATGGCGGTGGGCGAATTGGCGTTGTTTGTGAAATCGAGGGCGGTGACGCTGCATTGGCAAAAGATATTTCAATGCATATTGCAGCCAGCAGCCCTGTTTGTATAGATGAATCAGGTGTACCAGCAGAATTGCTTGAAAAAGAAAAGGCTATTTTGGTTGCAGAAGCTGCTGAGAGCGGCAAGCCTGCTGAGATCGTTGAAAAGATGGTGCAAGGCCGAATCAAAAAGTATTTAGCTGATATCACTTTGGTCGGTCAACCATTTGTAAAAGACCCTGATCAAACTGTCGGTGATCTGTTGAAGTCGGCTGGTGCGACCATGAAAATGTTCCACCGTCTAGAAGTGGGCGAAGGTATCGAAAAGAAAGTTGAGAACTTTGCCGATGAAGTTATGGCTCAGGTGCGTAGTACCGAGGAAGACAAGGACTAGGATCGACGTGCAGCTAAGATCAGCAAGCTTTGAAGTCGTGTAATGGTCAAGAGCCGGGCAATGCCCGGCTTTTTTTTGGGTGAAGCAGCAAACGGAACAATAATGAAAAAATCGAAGCCAAAATTTAAACGCATATTGCTCAAGCTTAGTGGTGAAGCGCTGATGGGTGACATGGACTACGGCATCGACCCAGTATATATTCGCAAGTTGGCTGAGGATGTCAAAGCAGTCAGCGATGCGGGCGTCGAGGTCGCAATGGTATTAGGCGGTGGTAATATCTTCCGCGGTGCAGGCTTAGCTGAAGCCGGTATGGATCGAGTAACGGGTGACCACATGGGTATGTTGGCCACAGTGATCAATTGCTTGTCTATGCAAGATTCGCTTGAGAACCTTGGCGCATATTGCCGGGTAATGTCTGCCTTGCCTATTAATGCGGTTTGCGAAGATTACATTCGTCGCAGAGCGGTACGACATCTCGAAAAAGGTCGAATCGTTTTGTTTGCCGCGGGTACTGGTAATCCGTTTTTTACCACTGACTCTGCTGCGAGCTTACGTGCAATAGAAGTCGGCGCAGATCTAATGATCAAAGGCACCAAGGTGGATGGGATTTATGATAAAGATCCAATGAAGCACGATGATGCCGTGAGGTACGAGACGGTGACATTCGACGAAGCCATCCAAAAGAAATTGGCTGTAATGGACACCACTGCGCTAGTACTTTGCCGTGATAACGAGCTACCCGTTAAAGTGTTCAACATGAATGAACAGGGTGATCTTATGCGACTAGTTAATGGGGAAAGCGTCGGTACAACCGTTAAATAATGGGCGAAAGCTATTTTTATAGATAGCCGGTTAATTCAAGAAGATTTAGGCACAACAAAAACACCAGAAAGAGAGAGTAAAAAACATGATCAATGACATACTTAAAGACGGTGAAGCCCGTATGGGTAAGAGCGTTGACGCACTAGAAAGCGAATTGGGGAAGATGCGCACAGGTCGAGCACACCCAAGCTTGCTTGAGCACATCAAAGTTGATTACTACGGTTCTGAAACCGCTCTGTCTCAAGTCGCTAACATCAATACAGAAGATGCGCGAATGTTAACGGTCACTCCTTGGGAACAATCCATGGTGCAAGCGGTTGAAAAAGCTATCATCAATTCTGACTTAGGTCTAAACCCTAATACTGCGGGCACGGTGATTCGGGTCCCTGTTCCCCCGATGACGGAAGAGCGTCGCCGCGACATGGTCAAGGTTGTTAAGAGTGAGGCTGAGAATGCGCGAGTTGCAGTGCGTAATATTCGCCGTGATGCTAATAGCGATCTTAAAGAACTCGAAAAAGAGAAAGAAATATCTAAGGACGATTTGCGTAAATCAGAAGAGTCAGTACAAAAGCTGACCGATGCTGCAATCGCTAACATTGATTCGGTACTGCAAAAGAAAGAAGCCGAATTGATGGAAGTTTGAGTGCTGATTTAAGTACTGATATGAGCTCAACGGCACCACAGCCCCGGCATGTAGCCATCATTATGGACGGCAATGGACGCTGGGCTAATCAAAAAGGCAAGCCTCGCGCTGCCGGGCACCAAGCGGGTTTTCGCAACACGCGAGATATCGTCGAAGCTTGCGGTCGACGTCAAATCGAGGCCTTAACGCTGTTTGCATTTTCAAGTGAAAACTGGCGCCGCCCAGAAAAAGAGGTGGGCTTGTTAATGGATCTCTTCCTGCGAGCTTTAAAAAGCGAAGTGGGCAAGCTAAACGAAAACAAAGTGCAGATTCAGTTTATCGGTGAGCGATCAGCGTTTTCTGAGAAGCTGCAAAATGAGATGGTGCGCGCTGAAGAACTCACTAATAAGAATCAAGGGTTAAAGCTAGCCATTGCGGTTAACTATGGCGGTCGCTGGGATATTGTTAACGCCACAAAGCTGATCGCTGAACAAGTGAAGCTAGGTAAGCTGCAACCTCGCGATATCACCGCTGACACATTTTCCAATTACATCTCTCTTGCTAGCCTGCCGGAGCCAGATTTGTTTATTCGTACGGGCGGCGAAAAGCGTATCAGCAATTATCTACTTTGGCATTTGGCTTACACAGAGTTGTACTTCTCAGATGTGTTGTGGCCAGGCTTTGATGAATCCGAACTCGACAAGGCTCTAGCTTTTTTCGGTGGGCGTGAGCGCAGATATGGTCGCACCGGCGATCAGGTGGCAGGTAAAAATGCTTAAACAACGTATCGTTACGGCGGCCATATTGTTGGTGCTGTTTGGCTTGCTGCTCAGCTTTGCCTCACGATCATTCTTTACGCTTGCAATTGCTGGTGTGACAGCAGCTGCTGCTTGGGAGTGGGGCCGATTATCCGGTGTAAAAACCGATGCGTGGCAGTCTGCGTATGCCGCAGCAATTGGTATTCTAACTTTAGCTTTTACTATGAATGTTCCATTTGATTACGATGAGTATTGGTTATTGCTGATTGCCTTTTTGGTATGGCTGGTGATGATTGTCGCTATGTTTCTTCAGCCACGTTTGGCCCCTATCGAATCTGCATCTACCCAGCTTTTATTGACGGGGCTAGTATTGCTGCCGTTAGCAGGCTTTAGCATTGTTTGGTTACGCCATGACGCCTCAGCGGCATCCAGCGGTTTGCTGCTTTATGCGCTGGCACTGGTGTGGGTAATGGATATTGGTGCGTACTTTTCTGGGAAGCGTTTCGGTAAACGAAAGCTCAGTCCACTAATCAGCCCAGGTAAAACTTGGGAAGGTGTTTATGGCGGCATCGCTGCTGCTTGTCTGCTTCTGGTCGTCGCTTTGCTGTTTAGTTTTTTTCCTGCCTATAAAACGTTTGCGCTTGTTGTAGCCAGTGTGCTGGCAGCTGCGATTTCAGTGATTGGTGATTTATTTGAAAGCCGTATCAAACGTGCTTCGGGATATAAAGACAGCAGCCAACTGTTACCGGGTCATGGTGGCGTTCTCGACCGCATCGACGGTGTTATAGCATCGTTGCCTGTGTTTGCATTCCTTTGGGCTTGGTTGTGAGCCTGCTTAAGGTTTGCGTATTAGGCTCAACAGGCTCCATAGGTAAGAGCACGCTTAGTGTTATTGATCAAAACCGTGACAGTTATCAAATCGCGGCATTAACTGCCAACCAAAACGACAAAGGCATGCTCGAGCAGTGTTTGGCGTTCCAGCCAATCACTGCTGCAATGTTGGATGAGCAGGCTGCGGATCGTTTACAGCTAGCCTTAAAAAAAGCCGGTAGTGAGACTCAAGTAGTGCAAGGTGCAGATGCGCTGATCGCTTTGGCTGCGGAGTACGACATCGTTGTGTCAGCCATTGTTGGCGCTGCAGGCTTGTTGCCCACTCTTGCCGCTGTAGAGGCGGGCAAGCGGGTTTTGCTGGCCAATAAAGAATCACTGGTGATGAGCGGCCAGCTCATGATGCAAGCGGCTGAGCGCTCTGGCGCGATTATCATGCCGGTCGATAGCGAACATAATGCGATCTTTCAGTGCATGCCTGAGCCTGGCGTGGATGGGGCTGAGGCTGGAATTGAAAAAATTATCCTTACCGCCTCTGGCGGTCCATTACGAAAGTGTTCGTTAGATGAGCTAGCTGTTGTAACGCCGCAACAAGCGCTGGCTCATCCTAATTGGTCGATGGGCCCAAAAATTTCCATCGATTCTGCAACGATGATGAATAAGGGCCTAGAAGTTATTGAAGCCTGTCACTTGTTTTCAGTTGGCCTTGAATCGATTGAAGTCGTTGTTCATCCAGAAAGCGTGGTGCACTCAATGGTGGCCTACAGCGACGGCTCTGTGCTTGCACAGATGGGTAATCCGGACATGCGCACACCGATTGCGCATGCTTTAGCTTGGCCGCGTAGGATTAATTCTGGCGTGGCTCCACTGAATTTTACAAGCTTGTCAGGCTTGCACTTTGAAGCGCCAGACATCGATCGTTTTCCTTGTTTGCGTCTAGCCTGCGAAGCGCAGGAAATGGGCGGTACTGCGCCAGCTGCTTTAAATGCAGCCAATGAAGTAGCGGTTGATGGATTTCTGAACGAATCTGTATCATTTTTACAACTGCCAAAAATCATCGAAAACACTTTAAATGCAGTAAAAAACTACCAAGCAAGCGATTTGCCCACTATCATTGAAGCAGACACTGTTGCACGTGAAGTTGCACAAAAATTAATCAGCAAAAACACATCTACTATTCCAGCAAAATAATAAATTAATCGATGTTTGAAATGTTTGGCAATGTTGCCATCAGCGTGCTTGCGTTTATTGTCGCGTTAGGGCTTTTGGTTTCCATACACGAGTTTGGTCACTTTTGGGTGGCTCGACGCGTAGGAATAAAAGTACTGCGTTACTCCGTGGGGTTTGGCCGTGCAATTTGGACACGGGTGGGCAAGGTTGATCAAACAGAGTTTGTCGTCGCTGCGATTCCATTGGGTGGTTACGTGAAGATGCTTGACGAACGCGAATCCCCCGTAGCCAGTGATGAACAACACCGGGCGTTTAATCGCCAACCACTTTGGGCACGAGCCGCCGTTGTTATTGCAGGACCTCTTGCTAATTTAATATTGGCCTTCATTGCGTATTGGTTTGTGATGATGATCGGTATCAGTGGTATCGCTCCCATAATTGGTGATGTGCCAGAGGGTTCGCCAGCTGCTCGTGCAGGTTTAGAACGCACCGATAAAATTATTTCCGTCAATGGCGAAACTACACCTTCGTGGCAGGATGCTCGTCTGGCTCTTCTTGACGCAGCCCTTAACCCTGATGCCGCAGTCAAAATTCGGGTTAAAACCAGTGCCGATCTTGAAGTAGAAAAGTCTCTTTCTACTGCTGGAGTCAATATTTTACAGGCAAGTGGTGATCCCATTGAAGGGCTCGGCATCACAATGTGGCGCCCTGAGCTTGAACCAGTCGTGGGCCTTGTTTCTGATGACAGTGCGGCAGCTGCAGCGGGTATGTTGATCGGCGATCGGGTGCTAGCGATAAATGGTGTTGAAATAACGTTATGGCGTGAGCTGGTCAACGCCGTGCAACCTAGTGCCGGTGTGCCATTAACGCTATCCATACAACGTGGCAGCGATCAGTTTGATTTACCAATCACGCCCACGAGTGCAGAGCGGGATGGTGAAACAGTTGGCCTGCTAGGCGTGGGCGTAGCGCAGTCTAAGTCAGTTACTGCATTTGACGCTACGCGCGTCACCGTTCGTTATTCTCCACTGCAATCTATCGGTAAGGCTTTAGAT
The DNA here is from genome assembly GCA_937958675.1 of uncultured Granulosicoccaceae bacterium. Taxonomy (GTDB): domain Bacteria; phylum Pseudomonadota; class Gammaproteobacteria; order Granulosicoccales; family Granulosicoccaceae; genus Granulosicoccus. The sequence goes on along the minus strand of CALGND010000045.1, from coordinate 22,064 downwards.
CGTACCTGGGATATGACGCTATTTACTGTGCGTATGATTGGCAAACTCTTTACCGGCCAAGCATCTTTAGACAACATTAGTGGCCCAATCACTATCGCCCAAGCTGCAGGTGTGACGGCATCGGTGGGTATTGATCACTATGTAAATTTTATAGCAATGATAAGCATCAGTTTGGCGGTGCTCAATTTGTTGCCTATCCCGATGCTCGATGGCGGGCATCTGCTGTATTTTGCAGTCGAAGCTGTTACAGGTAAACCAGTTTCCGACCGGGTGCAAATTTTCGGGCAGCAGCTTGGCTTGCTTTTGTTAGGTGGATTAATGTTCCTGGCTTTTTACAACGACATTGGGCGGTTCTTTCAATGATTCATTTTGAGAGGCTCCCTCGTTGGATAATGTTGGCGCTGTTTTTAATGGCGTCTTCGACAGCCGTAGCGCAAAGCGACCCCAACTCGTTTGTCGTGGCTGATATTCAGATCGAAGGTAATGAACGCATTGATCTTGGCACTATTCTTACGTATCTACCGATACGCACGCGCGACCGATTCAGTGCAGAACGCGATAGTGCGCGAGCGCTTAAGGCACTTTATGAGACCGGTTTGTTTGACGATGTTGTTATTAAACGGCGCGACAGTAACGTATTGGTTGTTGAAGTGCGGGAAAGGCCAGCGATAGGCAGTATCGACATTAATGGCAACAGGAAAATACCAACAAGTGAACTAGAAGCAAGCTTGCAGCAAGCAGATATCGCCTTAGGTCGGGTTTATAACCGTTCACTACTTGAAACAGTTGAGCGTGAACTACGCAGGGTTTATTTTAGCGCTGGTAATTACGGCAGTGATATTAAAATCGAAACTGAAGAACTTGAGCGCAACCGAGTTGCACTAAAGATTGACATCACTGAAGGGGCGGTTGCGAAAATTCAGCATATCAACATTGTTGGTAACAAGTCATACAGTGAAGCTAAGCTGCTCAAGCTACTTAACTCCCGGGTGCAGTCGGCTAACCCTTTTTCAAACGCTGATGAGTATTCGCAAGTAAAACTTGCAGCGGACATTGAAACTTTGCGATCGTACTATCAGGATCGTGGCTTTATCCGCTTTGAAGTGGACTCCACTCAAGTTTCTATATCTCCAGATAAGCGCGAAATTTTTGTTGTCATAAACATACGCGAAGGCGACCGCTATCTGATTGATGAGATAGCAATTGAAGGCGCTGATGACAATGTCTCCGATGAAGAGTTACAAAACCTGTTGACTGTAAATTCTGGCGATGTGTTTGCACGCAAAGACATCGTTTCCAGTAGTAACGCGATAAACGACCGTTTAGGCCAAGATGGTTTTGCATTTTCTGACGTGGATGTAATACCAACCATTGATGATGCCAACAAGAACGTCGATTTAACGTTTTCGATTCGACCTGGTAAGCGCGTTTACGTGCGTAGAATACGATTTATTGGTCAGTATAAAACGCGTGACGAAGTTCTGCGTAGAGAGATGCGGCAATTTGAAGGTAGCCGTTTTTCGCCAGCGTTAGTGAACCGATCACGAGTACGCTTGCAGCGTTTGCCGTTTATGCAAAGCGTTAGCATTCAAACTCCTAGAGTGCCGGGTTCTGATGACCAAGTTGATCTTGAAGTTACCGTGACTGAAGGGCCGTCTGGTTCGTTTAGTGCTGGCCTTGGTTATGGCACTGATGGTTCTTCGATTAATTTAGCGTTTTCGCAAGAGAACCTATTCGGTAGTGGCCAAAGTATGCAGTTTGCATTTGATCGCTCGTCAACCACGCGGCAACTTTCGCTATCGGTTAGAGATCCATACTTTACTGATGATGGAATCAGCCGAAACATCAGAGCATTTATCCGCGAAACCAATATAAACGACGATACCTCTACATCACGTTTTTTAAGTAGCCAACGTGGTGGCAGCATGACATTCGGTATACCGCTTAGCGAATTCTCAACGCTACGCTTAGGTGGCGGTTTTGAACGGACGGAAATAGGCACGACCGAAGAGGGTACGCCTGACGACATTAACAATTTTATAGATGACAATGGTGATGTATTTGACATCGCTCATCTCAATTTGGGTTTTACGTTTGATACGCGTAACCGAACAGTGTTTGCAACCAGCGGTGCGGTCAATCGTTTTTCCCTTGAAGTGGGTGTACCAGGTAGTGATATTACTTACTATAAAGCGAGTTACACCTTCGAGTATTTTAAGCCTATCACTGAGAAGTACACATTCTCGACGACGATAAGAATTGACAATGGTCAAGGCTACGGCGACTTTGTAGATATACCATTCTATAAACGCTATTTTGCAGGCGGCGTTCGCACCTTGCGCGGCTACAGAAGTGGCAGCCTAGGGCCAGAAGATTCGAAAGGTAATGCATCTGGTGGTGATTTTCGTACCTTGGGCACTGTGGAAATTATCTTCCCGCCGCCGTTTGTCGAAGAGCCTGGTGCCACGCGTTTAAGCCTATTTACCGATTTCGGTAATGTATTTGAAGAAATCAATACTTTCGACGAAGAAGAATTTAGAGCGTCGTACGGTGTCGCATTTGTATGGCTATCTCCGGTCGGACCATTGACATTTAGCCTCTCAAAGCCCTATAACGATCAAGAGGGCGATAGGACGCAACAATTTCAATTTACTATTGGATCAATTTTTTAGCGCAAATGGAGATTGGCGCGCAAACGAGAACTCCTATGTTGGTATCCAAGTTTAAGGCCAATGCTGTTGTTACAGCCACAGTTGCAGGCGTAATGGACGCTGTGAGGCTCTGCTTACTAGTGGGCATGCTGGCGCTGTGCATGGGAGTATCAGTTGCACAAGCTGACTCTTCACAAATCGGGTTTGTTGATATCCCTTATCTAATCGACAAAGCTCCACAGGCGCTTGAAGCGGAGCAACGGCTAGAGGCAGAATTTGCTCCTCGGCAGGCTGAGCTTGAGCGGCAACGTTCGCAGCTCAATCTTTTGTCCAATCAGCTGCTTGACGTCAGTGCCGACCTAAGCGAATCGGAGCGCAGCCAATTAGATATTCAGGCGCGTAGTTTAGAACGTCGTATAAAACGTTCTGAGCAAGACTTTAGAGAAGAACTAAACATACAAAAAAATAATGAGTTCAAGCAAGTGAGAGTATTAGTGCTTGAAGCCATTGCTCGTTTTGGTAAACAAAATGACTACGACCTTATCGTCAGTGACGGTGTCTTGTTTGCCGCCAAACGTATTGATGTGACTGAACGAATCCTTGAAGGTTTAATGAAGGACTTCTCTCGCTTGCAGTCTTCTAACTAGCTTGAAGCTCAGCGATCTAGCAGCGAAACTTGGATTGCCTTTGCATGGCGATCCAGAACATCAAGTGCTGCGCTTTGCACCGATAGAGCGTGCCGAACCAGATGAACTTGCATTTGTTGTTGGCAGTAAATTTGTAGAGCAACTCCGCTCCTGCAAGGCAGGTGCTGTGATAGTGCCAGCGCAGTTGCTTGAAGAGGCACCTGGCAATTGTTTGGTGTCTGATAATCCTTACGACAGTTATGCTGCTGCTTCTTGGCTACTAAACCCCGAACATAAAAATGCCCCTGGCATTCATGCCACCGCCACTGTTGCACAAAGTGCTGCCTTAGGCGCAAACACTAATGTCGATGCAAACGTCGTGATCGGTGAAGGAGTCGTTATTGGAGACAACGTTAGTATCGGCGCAAATTGCGTGATCGGAGACAATGTCTTTATTCAAGATGGCTGCCGATTGTTTGCTAACGTGACCATTTATCACGGTTGTAAAATAGGCCGCGACTGTCGTGTTCAAAGCGGCGCGGTTATAGGCGCAGAAGGTTTTGGCTACTCGCGTAATAAGCAGGGCTGGCAAGCCATTCATCAAACTGGCGGGGTATTGTTAGGTGATCGTGTTCATGTTGGTGCTAACACCACGATTGATCGAGGTGCAATTGAAGACACCATTATTGGCGATGGCGTAATTCTCGATAACCAAATTCAAATTGCGCACAATGTTCGAATTGGTCAATACACGGCCATTGCGGGATGTGTTGGTATTGCCGGCAGCACAACAATCGGTGAAAACTGCCAGATCGGTGGTGCCTGCAATATAGTTGGTCATTTATCGATCACTGATAACGTCGTGTTGAATGCCGCATCGCTCGTGACTCGTTCAATTGATGAGCCTGGTCGCTATAGTTCCGGTATGCCTCTGCAATCAAGCAATAGTTGGAGGCGAACATTCGTATCTCTTGGTAAACTGGACGACTTGGTGAAGCGTGTACGCCGCTTAGAACGCCAACCTTAGGCAGCCAAATCCGATTCATGTCAATCTAGGTGTGGTCGGGTTAGTTGAGTATCACTAGTAATTAATGACGAGCGGAGAAATTTTGGAAGGTCAAGACGACATTCGTGAAATCCTGAAGTACTTGCCCCATCGATACCCTTTTTTGATGATCGATCGTGTGCTGAGCTTTGAGCATGAAAAATCGCTAACGGCGATTAAAAACATCACCTTCAACGAACCCATATTCACAGGTCATTTCCCTCAGTCGCCGGTATTCCCTGGTGTACTAATACTCGAAGCCATGGCGCAGGCGTCGGCCTTGTTGGCGTTCAAGAGCTTAGGCGGGTACCCAAGCGAAAAAACGCTGTATTTATTGGTAGGTATAGACAAAGCCCGTTTCAAGGTTCAAGTTGTGCCGGGAGATCAGCTACACTTTTCGGTAACCGTACTTCGTGAAAAGCGAGGTATTTGGAAATTCGATGCTACCGCTACGGTAGACGGCAAGACTGTCTGCACGGCCGAAGTGATGATAGCCAAAAATGAGCTAGACGATTGATACACGCTACTGCAATAGTTGATCCGAGTGCCGAGATCGCTGATTCATGCGAAATTGGCCCCTATACCGTCGTCGGCCCTGACGTCACCATCGGTGAGGGAAGCTGGGTAGGGCCGCATGTGGTGCTTAAGGGTCCCACTACGATAGGCAAAAATAACAAAATCTATCAATTCGCCTCTGTTGGCGAAGATCCTCAGGATCTAAAGTACGCAGGCGAGCCAACCAGGCTTGAAATAGGCGATAACAACATCATCCGCGAATACGCCACGATAAACCGCGGTACGGCCGGTGGCGGCGCTGTCACGCGCATTGGTAATCACAATTTGTTGATGGCCTATATACACATCGCCCACGACTGCCAGATTGCTAACCACACTATTTTTTCTAATGGTGCGTCGTTGGCTGGCCATGTGAATGTGGGCGAGCATGCAATATTGGCAGGGTTTGCCTGCGTACATCAATTTTGTAGTGTCGGTGAGCACGCCTTTGTCGGGCTAAATTCGGTTGCTAATCGAGATGTGCCGCCGTTCATGATGGTGGTAGGCAATTACGCGCAAGCGAAGGGTATAAACAAAAATGGTTTGCGCCGACGTGGTTTTGATGATGATGCTATAAGCGCATTACATCGCGCCTATATGACTGTGGTTAGGCAAAAAGGGCAACGCGATGCTGCTGTTGCTTCGCTTAAGAGCGAGATCGATACGTACCCTGAAGTCAAACGCTTTCTGGATTTTATCGAAGATAGCGAAAGAGGGATTGTTAGGTAGTTTAATAGTTTGTGTTATCTACTTGCGTCATCTGCTTTCGTTATCTACTTGAGTTGAGCATCTCGGCGATTAGAGTCGCCACATTGTCTGACGCACCGCCTTCACCCATTTTTTCTTTTACTATCGCTAACTCGTTCAGCATCTCGTTACGGTATTGCTTGTCATCTAGCAATCGCAAAATTTCGGTTGATATCGCATCGGCGCGTGCTGCGTCCTGAACAAACTCTTTGACTATCGTTTTACCTGATACGATATTCACTAAGCCAATATTGTCGATCTGGATTAATCGGCTCATGATTGCGTAATTAATTTTATTGACGATATAGACGATTGCCATAGGTGTGCCAAGCAATGCGACTTCTAGGGTTGCTGTGCCCGATGCCGTAATTACCGCATTGGCTGCACGCACTGCTAACTGTGTATTGGCTTCTATAACACTTACCGGTACACTGCTGTTTTTTAATGCTTCTTCTACCGTGTGTCGCTCTAGCGTGGGTGCAGTGGGTAATATAAATTGGCAATCAGGTTTGGCGCGTGCAATAAGCTCTGCAGTTTGCAACATACAAGGTAAGTTGCGACTTAACTCGCCGTTGCGGCTGCCTGGTAGCAGCGCAACGATGGGTTTGTCGGCGTCAAGACCCAATAAGCTACAGGCATCATCCACAGTCGCTTGACAATCAATTTGATCTATCAAGGGGTGCCCAACGTAGGTGACGGGTATGTTCGCGTTTTCGTAGAAGGGTACTTCAAACGGAAATAGCACAGCCATGTGATCAACTAGCTTGCCAATTTTGGTCACACGCTTACTACGCCAAGCCCATACCTGTGGGCTAATATAAAACAGCACAGGTATGCCTAGTTTGCGCGCCTCTGCTGCAAGCTTTAGATTGAAATCTGGGTAATCAACAATGAGAAGTAAATCAGGGCGCCGCTCATGTAGCGCACGCTTAAGTACATTAAGCCGTTTGACAAAACGGGGGTAGTTAATCAGTACGTCAACGATACCGATAACGGCTAGCTCACGGCAGTCAACGAGTAGTTCTGTACCAGCAGCTAGGAGCTGTCCTGCACCCATGCCAAAACTGTCAAACTCTAAACCAGTATGTTGTAAGGCGACCAGTGCATGGGCTGCATGCATATCGCTGGAGGCTTCCCCTGCGGAAACCATTAAGGTTGGTTTTGTAGTGATGGTCATTGGCAGACGCAAAAAACGTAACGTTAAGCCGCTACGCTTAGTACATTTTTTACGATGCCAGCGATGCGTTCAATCGACTGGTTGTCCAATTCTGGATAGATCGGTAATGACATACACTGCTCGCTTAATGCTTCGGCGTTAGGGCAGTGTGGCGTCGATGTGAGTAAGCCGTTTATGGCTTCTTGTTTGTGCAATGGGATGGGGTAGTAAATGGCTGAAGCAATTTGATTGTCTTGTAGCTCTTTTTGAATCGCAGCGCGTTGATCTGTTAACAAGGTAAATTGATGGAATACGGGTATTGCGTCGCCTTCGCCAACAAAATTTAACTGGGGTAGCTGAACGGGCAAGTCAGATAAACATTCGCAGTAATGTGCAGCAACGCGTCGGCGCTCACTGTTGAAATGATCAATTTTTTTGAGCTTGTGCCGCAATATGGCGGCTTGTATTTCATCAAGACGGCTGTTGTAACCGATAACAGAGTGTATGTATCGTTCTGCACTGCCGTGGGATTTCAAGACTTGTAATTTTTTGGCAAGATCGTCGTCGTTGCAGCTAAGCATGCCGCCATCGCCAAAACAGCCTAGGTTTTTGCTCGGAAAAAAACTAAACGAACCGATACTCCCTATCGTGCCAGTTTGCTTACCGTTGTGAGTAGCGCCGAAGCTCTGAGCGCAGTCTTCTATAATTGTAAGTTTGTGCTGTTTTGCCAAGCTGTTAATTGCTTGCATATCACAAGGCATACCAAATAGATGCACTGGCACAATTGCACGAGTTTTGTTGGTGATGGCTGCCTCGATTAGAGCTGGGTCGATGTTGTAACTTGCCTTGTCAACATCAACCAAGACTGGGGTGGCACCGACATATGCGATTGCCTCGACTGTGGCAATAAAGGTAAATGGGGTAGTGATTACTTCATCGCCTGGGCCAATGCCGGCCGCCAGCATCGCTAGATGTAATGCATCTGTGCCATTAGCGCAGCTTATCGCATGCTTAGCACCAAGATAATCAGCTGCTTCGCGTTCAAACGCTTGCACGTTTTCACCGCCGATAAAATGAGTTTTTTCCAATACCTCAGACAGGCTGGCATTAATTTCGTCGGCGAGTGCGAGATACTGCTTTCGCAAATCGACCATCGGAATCGAATTGAGAGAGGTCATATTGTTGAGGTGTTGTCCGTAGATTCGTTATTCTACCGGACGAGCGCATACTTGGGCGGCCTAAGCCTTATTTCGTTGTCGTCTAGTAAGCCACGCCAATAACCCGATCCAAAGCGTTGCACCGCCACCAGATGATCCACCTGCCGTACCATCTGTGGCTGCGCCCAATTCAGGTACTTGGTTTTCGCTAGATTCCCCAGCTGAACTGTTTTCATCCAGCTCTTCTGTTGGAGTAGATGCCGGTGCCTCGATTTCCAGAGGCCCCTCATAGTTAACCGTGTTGTTAGAGCTATCTGATTCGCGAGTGTTGGATATCAAGCGTGCCGAAAGTTCGCCCACTTCTGCGCCATTAGGGTCAACTAATAACGTGAATGTGTTTTGAGTTTGTTCTGTTAGCGTGTCTCGATTGCAGCGTAGTTCTGATCCGAAGGCCTGGCATTCCCAGCCGCTGTTGGTGCTGACCGATATCCATTCTGCGTCTTCTCCAAAGGTCGTGATTAACTGCAAATCGTTAGCGCCCATTGTGCCCAGATTTGTTACATCGATATCAACCTCAACACCGTTGTCGGTTGTGCTGACATTGGTTGTTAGTGATAAATCAGTCTGGTACATCGTGTTAACACTTTCAGCATCGCCATCGCTCAGAGCATTACGCTGGCCAATCGAGACATTATCAGGTGCTTCTATAGTCAAGTTGCCATTTTCACTAAAGAATAGCTCTCCGTAGTGCATGATTGAGCCGTAATCGTAATCACCTAATTGCTCAATACCGGCATTAAGCACATCAAAGTTGAATGACTTGCCGTTGACGATGTTATCCCAATTAACGGAGATGAAGTTGTCTCTATCTGGCCGAGTGTGCTCGTGAAACAAACCAATCGCATGTCCAATCTCGTGAATAATACTACCGGTTGTGCAATTGTCTGATACCCAAATAGCTTGGCTTTGTCCAATGCGCCCCACCCATGATGCGCAACCTGCGCTGGGTTCGAAGTTAACAAAGTCTGGGTACATGGTTTCATTGTCTGCAGTGCGTTCTACAAACTTAATACCCGTTCGGCTGGTCCAGTGTTCGATAGCATCCGTGCTTCGTTGTTTGGACAAAGGAGTAATATCTTCATCAAACTGATAGGGCACAACACCGTCTGGCCATCGATCCACCAAGCTGCTCTGACCTAGTCCCCGGGTAGTGGGTTTCAGTCGGCCATCTGCAAATACCTTCCCTAAAACCATATCGCCTTGAGCAATAGCGTGGCCATTTATAACCACGTACTTAATGCCATTAAGGGTTCCGGTAGTGGGTATGTCAGATTCGCCATCGAATTGGACGCCGGGTTGGCCCTCGAGTGAGAACTCTTCTTGCGCAAAGCTTTCGGTAGACAGGGCTAGCGCGATACCCAAAACAGCGGATGGCAGTATCAATTTAATTTCTGGTTTCACGAGTTCGATACCTACTGGATGTTGTTTTTTCTTCTAATAAGTGGTTATCGGTCACTCTCATATACCTTGAGAGACACAGCCAGCAGTTATTAAGAATGTCATCGCAGCGGTGAGAGCCATAACACACAGATTCCGAGGGTTATTCGATCACCGTTTGCTCATTGTGAAGTGGCTCACAATGGTAGGATCTAACGAGACAATTATTGAGTGTGACGCTGGAGTAATAAATGCCATCAAGTCAAACAAGGGTAGCCGGTCAAAAGGGGCTTAACCCGGCGATAGTCATCCTTGCAGGCTGTGCCATTGCCGCTATTGGTTTTGGCGCGCGATCATCTTTAGGGTTGTACCTAGGCCCAATGATGGCTACATCGGAAGGCGGTGAATGGTCGTTTGAGGTCTTTGGATTAGCGCTAGCTTTGCAAAATTTGTTTTGGGGCCTGGCTTTGCCTATTGCAGGTGGTTTAGCTGATAAGTATGGTTCGACGCGCGTGATCATCTTTGGCGCGTTGCTTTATGCCATCGGTTTGTATGGCATGTCGGCGGTGGAGTCAGCGTCGATGTTGTATCTCTTTGCCGGCGTGATCTCCGGAATTGGCATTGCTTTCTCTGCGTTTTCCTTGGCCATGGCCGCCATGGTTAGAGTAGTTAGCCCTGAGAAACGCACGCTAGTTTTAGGAGTGGGCACCGCAGCAGGTTCGTTTGGTCAGGTTTTGTTCTCACCTATAAGTCAACGCCTTATTGAAAGTCTGGGTTGGGAAAGTGCATTGGGCTGGTTGGCAATGATTGTATTGTGCTTAATACCCTTGGCTATGTTGCTACCTGCAGTGGGTAAGGGCACATCAGTTGAGCAAAGCAATCAAACCTTGCGCTCTGCAGTGCACGAGGCGTTCGCTCACCGTGGTTTTGTATTGCTTACTCTGGGCTTTTTTGTTTGTGGTTTTCACGTGGCATTTATTACGGTGCACTTTCCATCCTACGTACAAAGCTTAGGCTTAGATTTGAAAGTAGGGGCGTATTGTTTAGCGCTAATTGGTTTGTTCAATATTGTTGGATCTTTTTTGTCAGGCTATATTGGGCAGCACCACAGTAACAAGCTGGGGTTGGCCACCATCTATCTATTGCGTTCGATTGTTATTTTTTGGATGTTGATGTCGCCAAAAACGCCTGCGATACTCTACGGCTTTGCATCAATGATGGGCTTGTTGTGGCTTTCAACCGTGCCGCTCACGACCGGCATCATCGCGCAGGTGTTTGGCGTTCGCTATATGGCTACCTTGTTTGGCATCGTATTTTTAAGTCACCAAATAGGCAGCTTTATCGGGGTTTGGTTAGGTGGTGTGTTGTACGAACGTACCGGCAGCTACGACGGTATGTGGTGGGCTGGGATAGTGGTTGGGTTGGCGGCGGCAATTATCCACTTGCCAATTAATGAAAAACCGCTGCCTCGGCTAACTCGTGAAGCTGTGAGTTAGCACGCGGCAGCGGCGTTAAAGTGGAATGGCGCGATTTAGTCGGATCTACTTACTCGGCATCACTCACTCGGAATAACTTATTCAATGGCGGTTGCACGTCCAACTCGACTTCCATCGGCTGAGAGAGCACGAACAAAGCCTGCTGTTGCTGGCTTATTACTCGTTGTCCAATCTACCCATGTGTTGCCATCGCTGCTGTACTGCAAAGGCAGTCCAGGAAACATCACATTCATATCCACTGTTGCACCGGTACTAGCACCTGGTACTGGTATTCGGTAGTTAACGCCCGCAGCGTCTAACTTGCGTAATTCTTTTGCGCCCATTGCTGCTGCAAATTCGGCGTAGTCAGCGTTAAGGCTGGCTTGATCAACTAATCCTGTGTTGGACGAATAGTTTTGTCCTGCAACGTAATCTCTCTCCCAGTCGGCTTTGTGCCAAGCACGTTCCGCCATGGCGATTAGCCTCGGGAAGAGCATATAGTCGAACTGTTCAGGTGTGCGTACTGTTTCACTCCATAGTTGCCCTTGCATGCCTCTAAAGCCTTGATTGCTTGAGGTGCCAGTAGCGCTCCAGCTGCGACCTTCTCGGTTAAGCGAGGTTTCAGCATTTTGTGGCAAGTTTTCAGGAGCGAATGCAAATACTTTTTGAGTGTCAGTGAACCGGGTAGCCCAATAATATCCACGTTCTTTAGGATCAACTTCGTAGGGGAAGTCAAAGTATAAGTAGTCGGGCACTGCCACAATGGTTTCATATCCATTATTTGAAAATGCATTGATCGACTCATAACCACCGCTCGTAATCATCTCCCAGAAGCCAACACCAGCACGAGTAGTAGCGAGCTCAGCTGGTGAGATATTGCCTAGGATGTCCTGATAGGCGTATAGCGCTGGAATACCTGCATCGGCGACAATTTGCGATACGCGCGTGATGAAGTAAGGGGTGAGATCTTCGCGTGAGTTAACACCTGCCGTGTTAGCAATAAAGCTTACGCAAGCTGGGGATTTCTCCCATGGGAAGTCATACACACTGGTATCGATAGCAGAATTGGCAAAACCTGCGCCTTTGAATACGTTTTTAGCCTCATCTCCACCCATATGCCAAACATCTAAAGATTGACCGGCTTCTGTGTACATGCTCTTAACATCATTCACTACTGTTTCAACAAACGAGTAGGTAGCAGGTAGGCAAGGATTTAGAATGCCGTCATCATAGTGCTGAACTGTAAGGTAGCGTGATGTGTCAGCTGGATCATCAAGCCTGATGTCAGTGCTGAGCGGGCTGCCTAGATTATTGGCGCGTGCGCGCATCGCAACCACCGCTGCACGTGCGTGTGCTGGCATGTCAAATTCTGGTATCACTTCAATGTAACGAGCCTTGGCGTAACGCAATAAATCGATAAAATCGTTGCGTGTATAAAAGCCGGTGCCTTGATTGTTGCTAGCAGGGCCAGAACCCAATTGAGGCATTAAGCCATTGGCTTCAATGACGTTACCGTTAGCGTCAGTTTGAAACTGCCTGGTAGCGCCAACGGTAGTAAGCTCAGGTAAGCCTGCAATCGCTAAACGCCAGCCTTCGTCATCAGAAAGATGCAAATGCAGCTTATTAAGTTTGTAGGCTGCCATTTGATCCATCAAGCGTTTCAAGCTGGCCGTCGAATGAAAATTTCTAGCCACATCAATATGGATGCCGCGAAAATCAAATCTAGGTTGATCAACGACATCGACATAAGGAATTGTGCCAACGCCTGGCTGCACTAATGACAATAGCGAGTTGGCTGCCCAAAATAGGGATTCTTCTGAGCCAGCGTTTATCGCAATGCCTGCGGCATCAACGTTTAGCGTGTATTGATCGGCGCTGAGTGTGGTGTCAATCGTGGCGTTTAGTGTTGCGCCTGCTGCCGTACCCATAAACTGCGATTGACGAGCAGCTAACGCCGCCTTTGCATCTGCAGGTAGTGCAGTGGCGGCAAACGAGAAGCCAGCGCCGATATCTAGCGAGCCAGCTGAGGTGGTAACCGTTAATGGTTTAGGCACAATGCGCGATTGAATTTGCGCAGCGCTTAGCACACTGGCTTGTTGATTGACTCCACTATTTTTACTAAAACGATTAGAGGAGCTGGCTATTTCGTGACCCTCGCCGATAAATGCAAATCGTTGATCACCGACGATTTCTGTTGCGTATGTATTTTCGTCAGTTTCGCTATCAGTGTTGCTGATTAAAATAGGTGCAGCGCCATCTCTGACTAACCAGTAGCGTGGCATAAAGTCAGTTTCAACTAGATGTGAAAACTCAGTGATGAGCTTAATTGTTTTTACATCCCCGCCGAAACCGGTAAACGCTGACGTTGGTTCGATGTAGTTGAGATCACCATTAACGAGCGTGATTGCAAACTCATCGCTTTCGCTGCGAAGGACACGCCTTATGCTATGAAAATAAATGCGCCAGTTGCCGTCGTTGAGCGTACCAGCGGCATCCTTAATATGGATATTGGCAACACTGCATGATGACCACTCAGCACCTAAGTTGTTGCAATCATTGCCAGCACCGGGGCCGTGGTTTTCAACTACCTCATAAATGATGCCTAGGTTGTCAGAAAGCCCTGCAGCTTTTGTTCTGCCGACAGTTGAAAATAGTGGGTCGTTGGCAACGGGAGACGTGGAGGGTAACAGAGTGCCACTGTGACTTAAGCCGGCATCGTCGATCGAGCTTCCACTGGTGGTGGTGCCAGTGGTTGTGCCGGTAGTGTTGCCCGTTGTGCCTTGTGTGGTTGTGCCGGTAGCAGTGCCGGTTGTCGTACCAGTATTGCCAGTGGTTGTGCTGCCAGTCGTTGTGGCATCACCATCGCCACCAGAAGAGCTACAGGCAGATAAAGTAAATGCTGCACAGACAAAAGCTGAGTAGATAAACAGACGCATCGAAAAGTTACCCTTACATGGTTCAATCCATCTATTATGCCCGTCTAGCGCCAAGTAAATTGGTGATTTTTACCCCTGAGCTCACAGTCTTGCGTTGCCGTCATGTGTTTAAGCCCATTAGGGGGCTTAATCGTTGTGATTTACACGGCTACAGCTACCAGGTTTTAGCGTAATCGGTCAAACTTTGTCACATCGTGAATTCCCTGCGTAAACCAACCACCCTTGATGTCATGCGCCTGCTCGCAGTCAGCGCAATATGGGGCTCGGCATTCATGTGCATCACCATCGCACTTCGGGATTTTTCGCCGATTGCTATTGCGGGTTGGCGGGTTGCGATTGCAGCGGCAGTGGTTTTGCTAATTTGCCGATGGCAAGGGCTGGTAATCCCCACCGATAAAAGATCACTAATGTTGCTTGCAACGGTAGGTTTGTTTAACAGTGCTATCCCATTTTCGTTGGTGGGTTGGGGGCAATCACAAGGCATCAATAGCGCAACCACCGCGTTGCTGATTTCGGCATCACCATTTGCCACATTATTGTTCTCGCATTTTATGACACGGGATGATCGATTCACGTGGTTCAAAATGATTGGGATGGTTATCGGATTCTCTGGTGTTGTTGTTTTGCTTAGTGGCGAGATAGCAGCTGGGGGTAGTGCCGTCGGTATGTTAGCCATTTTATCTGCATCGTTTTGCTATGCGTTTTCGACGTTGATGATACGCAAGCTCGGATCGGTTCCTGGCTTGGTGATTGTGGCTGGAGCGTTGACGGTTAGCACCATTGTGCTGATGCCTATGGTGCTTATATTTTACCCGCCGACTTCCCAAGCCACCTCGTTTGAGTCGCTTGCAGCGTTGTTGTATCTGGCCATGCTGCCCACAGCTTTAGCCTACTTTTTACGTACGCGGATTACGCAAATAAATGGCGCGACATTTATGTCTAATGCGGGTTACCTCATTCCGTTCTTTGCAGTGATCTGGGGTTGGTTGTTTCTTAATGAAATACCGCAACTAAATATGTTTTTAGCCCTCTTACTGATTTGTGGCGGAATTGCGCTAGGGCAAAAACGCTGACTAGGCATATACTATGCACAGATTAGCCATTAACCGATAACACAACAGATTGGAGCCTCGAGATAATGAGTAGTAACACACCCTGGACCGAACCCATGTCAGACGAACAGTTTGGCGTTATGCGGGATATTATCGCAGCCCCAAGCCCAGTTGGCCTTGAGTCAGCAATGACGCTGGGTGTGTTGAAGCCCTATTTCGATTCATTTATGCCAGCGAACTGGGCGATGCACCAATACACAGGCAACGCCAGCGTGGTTTGGGATTCGCACCCGGGGGATGATGATAAGTTCAGCATTATGCTGATCGGTCATGCCGACAAAATTCGTTTACAAGTGCGCAAGATAGGCGCGGATGGAAAAATTTGGATTAACAGTGATTCCTTTCTGCCATGCACTTTGATTGGCCATGAAGTGACCTTATTCAGCGAGGACCCAGTTAAGCCGGGCAGTTACCGCCGCTTGAGTGGTGGCACCATTGAAGCCTTGGGAGCAATCCATTTTTCAGAGGCGGGGCACCGCACTGGGGATAAAGGCATTCGTCCGACGCAGCTTTATCTAGATTTACAAGTGCACGGTAAAAACAAAGCTGACCAAATAAAACGACTGGGTGTAAAAGCCGGCGATACCTTGTTACTTGATCGGCCTATTAAACGTGGCTTTAGCCCTAATACATTCTTTGGTGCTTACTTGGATAACGGCCTAGGCTGTTTTGTTACGGCCGAGGTCGCTAAGCTTATTGCTGCTGCAGGCGGCACAAAAAACGTGCGTTGCTTGTTTGCCATTGCTTCACATGAGGAGATCGGTCGTTTTGGTAGCCGCGTAATTGCTGGTGTGCATAAACCCGATGCTGTGATCGCGATTGACGTTAATCATGACTACGTAGCAGCTCCGAATATAGGCGATCGTAATATGACGCCACTTGAGATGGGTAAAGGGTTTACCTTAACCACCGGCGCAATTGTTAGTTCGCAACTCAATGCGCGTATTCAACAAGCAGCGCTTGATAGCAATATACCAATGCAACTGGATGTGAGTGGCCGTGATACGGGTACGGATGGTATGGCAGGCGTATTGGCCAGCATAGATTGCGCGGCGACATCTGTTGGTTTTCCTACACGCAATATGCATACGATATCTGAATCGGGTAATACCTCTGATGTGCTCGCGGCAATCCATGTCATTACGAATACCTTGTTAGCAATGGATAAAGAAACTGACTTACACAAGAATTTCCGCGAGACGCATCCGCGATTGGATAATCTTGAACAGATCACTCATCAAGGTTTTGATAAACTTAAAGACCCCGATGCTTGATTGAAAGAGATCGAAATGGATAAGTATGTAATGAAAAAAAGCGAGATCGATATAAGATCGATCTCCTATCCAAGCGGTGCAGCGAGCGATGGTACTAAGTGAGCACCTCAGTTTCTGATTTGAGCAACATCGTTGATGTCGCGCAATATCCACTTAGCAGCAACAGCTTTCGAGAGCAATGCAAAGCCAATTTAGATGAGTCAGGCGTGTTAGTGCTTCCAGGCTTTGTATTGCCTGCCGCCATTCAAAAAATTCAACTCGAAGGCGTTACGCATCAACAGCAAGCGTTTTATACCAATAGTAAACACAATGTTTATCTAAAAGCGAATGATGATTCATTAGCGGCTGATCACCCACGTAATCGATCAATAACATCCAGCAAAGGTTGCATTACCACTGATCAAATACCCGTTGATTCATCCTTACATATTCTGTATCACTCAGCCGAGTTGCAGCAATTTCTATGTGCAGTGCTCGACGAGCAGGCGCTATTTGAATATGCTGATCCTTTGTCATCAATAAACTTGCACTACGCAGCCGATGGCCAAGAGTTGGGTTGGCATTTTGATAACTCTTCTTTTGCCATTACATTGCTCATACAAAAGCCAAAGGCCGGTGGTGTATTTGAGTATGTGAAAGATGCGCGCAGCTCAGACAAAAATGAAATGAATTATCCATTGGTTGAGCAAATCCTCGATGGTGAACTTACGCCCAGCACCTTGGCGATGGAAGAGGGTGCTCTGGTGTTATTTCGTGGCCGTGATTCAATGCACCGTGTTACTCCAACACAAGGCGATATCACTCGTATGCTTGTGGTATTGGCCTATAACACTGAGCCGGGTATCGCATTGTCAGAATCCGCCAGGCAAACGTTTTATGGTCGTCTCGGTACTCACCTCGGTACTAACTGATCACTCGTATCGATAGTGCTTTATACGGTTACAATCGTTGAAAATATAGGCGTTTTTAGAGGGCATAGCTATGCAGTTATGGGGATTTAGCTCAATTGATATTGCGGCTGCTGTATTTTTTATGCTTGCGTGGCTTGGCCATTTTTGGATCGTCAACCACTCGCCATTGCGAGTGAAAACCATTACTTATCACATGAACAAGTTTCGTGTGCAGTGGATGACGGCGTTTTATCAGCGTGATGCAAAAATGTTTGATGCGCTAATTCAAAACGGATTCCAACAAGGCGTGCTATTTTTTGCATCGACCTCCATTCTTATTGTAGGTGCTTTATTGGCAGGCTTAGGGGCCACAGAGCAAGTGATTGGTGTTTTGACTGACCTGCCTTTCTCGGCCACCACCACACGCACAGTTTGGGAAATAAAACTCTTGCTAATAACCTGCATTTTTGTATTTTCGTTTTTTAAATTTGCATGGAGTTATCGCCAGTTCAATTACGTAATGATCGTTGCCGGCGCCGCGCCACAACCGGGTATTCAAACTGCAGAAGAAGATGACGTATACATTCGAAAAATGGCGGCCATGCACGCACTGGCTGCACAGCATTTCACTACCGGCTTGAACGCGTATTTCTTTGCTTTGGCTGCATTTACTTGGTTTTTGAATGCCTGGGTCTTTATTTGCGCCACCATTTGGGTGACGGCTGTGTTATTTCGACGGGCTTTCGCCTCGAAATTTATCAATATACTCAAGGAATAGCTTGGGTAGGTGCTGGCGTCCCGGGAGGGAGTCGAACCCCCGACCTGCCCCTTAGGAGGGGGCTGCTCTATCCAGCTGAGCTACCGGGACGTGACGCACACTAATAGAGTATAACCATTAATTAGCGTTGGTTTGGCAAGAACTATGCAGCATCCTTTGCTCCGCTGACGCCGAGAGTGAACATGCAATCCAACCCAACGACCCTATTTCGAGAGCGTAGAGGACATGATCGCGTTCATGATGCGATTTATCTGCAGGTAATTCCTCAGGGTGGAGAAGAGCTTGCTTTATCGCAGCTTGCTAACGTTAACGCGCCTGATCGCAAGGTGAGCTTATCTGCCAGTGGTATTTTGTTTGCTGATCGAGGGTTACACCAACCCGGCACGCAACTCACGCTGGGCATCGTTTTGTATCCTTCTAAGCAATCAATTGTCTGTCAGGCAAAGATAATCTCTGCCGGTGATGCAAAAACGGTAGCGAACGGCGAATTGCCCACCTATAGAGCGAGTTTTGTTGACCTCTCCCAATCGCAAACGCAAGTGTTAGTTGATCATGTAGATGCGTTGATATTAAGCTTGTCATTTGCTGCTTAGCAAATTGAGAGGAGGAGGGGGGCAACGAAAAACGGGGTGCCGGATTTAAGGCCGACACCCCGTGTGTTTTACACAGTAATTGCTGTTGGAGAGTTAGTTCCAGTCATGCTTTAGCGCTGCACGTAGCGTAAGGTCTGCACTTGAACCATCTGCACCAGAATCACTTGATTGCAGTTCAAACCAGCTTAACGTGTTCTCGCCGATTGTTTTGGTGTAACCCAGTGTGATGCCAAGGCTGTCATTGTTAGCAGACACAGTACCCACGTCGATGTAACCATTGCCAATGCCTGCGTATACTTCGATGCCCAATGCATCATCAGCGCCTGAACCCGAAGGTGCCGCTTGTGAAGTCACCGCTGCAGCCCAGCCAATATTACCTGATGTGCCACTAAGTGCTGCACCGAGAGTGGCTTCTGTGCCGTTGTCCAGATCCTGAATACCCAAGCCAAGTGACATAGATCCAACTGGGAAAGTTGCACCAATTTCAAAGCCATCGAGCTCGTTTGAATCTGGATCATTGCCAACCATGTAAAGCGTTACGCCACCTGTACCTGCGCCAAAGTTGCCTTCGTAAGTTGCAGCAGTGCTACGACCCGTATAAGCAATACAACCGTTACAGCTACCCCACCATGGAAGATCAATTTTGCCAATTACGTTGTTGTACCAAGTGTGGTAAGCCTGGCCAATTGTTAGAGTACCGAAGTCGCCTTTGAGACCAACATTAGCGTGGCGAACACTTGGAGACCCTGACGTATTTACCCCAAATTCGTATTTGCCAAAACCAGTTAGGCCGTTAGCCATTTCTGTTTCGCCCTTAAAGCCAAAGCGCGAAGCCCAGCTTCTGATATCAATATTCGCATCAGGATCTACTGTTTGGCCAAACTCATCAATAAATTTGCCGCCATCGGAGTATTCAGCGCCGACACGTACACTACCGTAGAAACCACCACCTTCAGCTTGCGCAGTTAATGGCAGGGCGATAGACATTGCAACTGCCGAAGCGACAGCGGTTAGTTTGAAGTTCAAGGGGCTCTCTCCGAATTTGGTCTAGTAGGAATACTGAGTGTAAGCCTGAATTAACAAATGTCTATCGTTGGACGGTCTAGATTGCGACATTTTTACAACAAGTGTGTTGTAAAAATGTTACAAAAAAATCGCGTGGGTATAGCTGATATAGAGAAATAACGTTACATATCAATATCATAAAATTACCTATATTTCGAAAATCCAGCTAATAGAATTCGGGATAAGCTGAAAATGGTAAAGTTTCGCTGTATGTTTTTTAGTCAATGTTGTGGTTTTTTTGCCAATACGTGTTTGTAGATCGCATGTTTGGTGTCTATTTGGTCCATTAATTGGTTGATGGTGGCAATTCCTTTCTTGAAATTTGGCGATGTGTGACGCGGATCCTGTACTTATGTCTTGGTGTTGGATACTTTGATCACGCTGCAGGCTTGCAGCCTAGATTAGCGCACAAACGAGCTCATAGACGAGCGAAGAGATTCACGGATGAATACGATTATCAGTTGCACAACAGCGATCGCTCTGACGCAGTTTTTTTACAAAGCCATCAAGGCCAGCACTATCTTGTTGCTTGCTTTTGTGTTCTCCCCCGGTTCGTCGTCAGCATCAGCGTGTTCTGTCACTGTTGGTGCGCCTGCTTGTGCCGCACAAACTGATCCTGGCTCTACACGCGCAGCTTTTCTGCCATCGCCCCACGTTGCTAACCCAGTGGATGTGGTGACAGGTAATAAATACCAGCACTCAGACGATTACCTTGGGTTTGGTTCTCGGTTGCAGTTCAGTAGACATTACAATTCCGCCGATGCTCAGGAGCGCACGGTGTTGGGACCGGGCTGGCGGCACAGTTATGATGTCACGCTTAAGCGAGCATCACCCTCGCGGTTGCTATTAAAACAAAGTGATGGTCGCATTCTTGAATTTTTATCTGATGAACAATCTGATACGACCTATCGCGCGCGCCATAGTGCGGATGGTTATATTGAGGTAGCGGAGCTCAATCGATGGAATTTATCCGATGGCAGAATTTTATCGTTTAAAGGCTCTTACCTAGTAGAAGTTGCTTATCCAGATAAACGCAAACTTAAGCTTAAATATAAAAACAACCGCCTCGAAAGTGTTACTGATCACTTCAAGCGATCAATAAAGCTTGAATACTACGCGGGAAAGCAAACACTAGGTAGCTACGAAGAAACGCTTGATGGCATTAGTCCAGGTGATCTTCAATCGTTACGGTTGCCTGACGGGAGTCGTATTCGTTATCAGTACGATAATTTGCAGAACCTAACAGCGGTTAGCTACCCCGAAGGTACGCAATCACTTTACGAATATAAAGATCCAGATTTTACCCACCATTTGACAGGTGCAAACGAAGCACTGGAGTCAACTCGAAAGTATTGGAAGTACGATCAGTTCGGTCGGGCCATTCAACACACAAATGAAGCTGCTGAATTTGTTGTCGATATCGAGTTTGCGCCCACAAGCGATACTCAAACTGAGCAACGAACCCGAGTAAAAACCAGCGATGGCTGGAAAGCTGACTACGGATGGCAACATAGCAGTGATATCAATCTGCCGATAGTCACCGACTACCAAGAACAAGCCTGCCCAACATGTAAACCGACACAAAAACGAATTACCGAAAAGTCGATTGTTGATTGGCAGCCGGTGGCGGCAGAAACAAAGTCGACGGTGACGAAAAAATCTGCGCAAAAATATTCAAAACCCCCACAGGCGCAAGAGCCAATAAAATTTGTCGCAAAAAAAGGAGCACTTGGCGGAACAGTGACGATGCGCAGTGCAGCAGGTGGTGGCGCCGACCAAGTGCGTAATGGGGAGACCTATGAAGTTACTGTTGATCGTATTGGTAAGGTTCGAGATGTTTCTGATGGGAGGGATTCGCTTTCTGAGATAAAGCATGAATTTATAACACGATCGTTACTGAATCCGAACTCATTGCAAAACCCAGCCGACCTGTGCGGCGGTCAAAGCTGTGAAAACAAGGCTAATAAACTGTTTAAGGTTGCTAAAAGTGCCAATCAAAATCTAAGTATTCCCACGATAAATAGTCCCACTAACCAGGCGGTAAATAATCGTTTCTGTGCTGCAGATACCTTTCGCAATTGTGATCAGTTGAAGCATGACTACAAGATGGCCCAGTTATCTAACTGTGTTTACGCAGATAACCCATGTGGAAATGGATACGTGGAGGTTGATGTGGAAACGTTGGGGTTTGTACAAGATGACTTTGAATTCGATGGATTTAAAGCGGAACTTTATAAAACTATGAATCCTGAGAAGTTTGTATTGGCGTTTAAAGGAACAGAAAGTTGGGAAGACTGGAAGAATAATTTTTCTCAAGGCTTAGGTAAGCAATCAGCTTACTACGAAGGAGCCAAGGCCTTAAGTGAAAAGTTGCGCGACAAGTTGACTAATTTTCATATCACTGGTCATTCGCTAGGCGGCGGGCTTGCGACCGCAGCGGCATTTCAAACTGGCAATAAAGCAACGATATTCAATGCTTCGTCTTTACACCCCAATTCGGTTTCGAACTATGCGGCACAAATCGGCAATGCAGATAAGATGATCGTGTCTTATACAGTGGAAGACGA
>CALGND010000044.1 GCA_937958675.1 uncultured Granulosicoccaceae bacterium | reverse complement strand
CGAATAATCAAACCAGGACGGGTTGGGTAGGCGGATTTAGCAACAATGGCAGTCGATTGATCCCTCTTGAAAAAACGGTGACGGAAAACGGTTTGATCGTGGATAGACCGTCGTTAACAATCGAACTTGCCTCTGAGGATTCGACTAGCGTAACTGCCACACTGGATCTTAACGGTGCTGAGCGTGACGCGACACTTGGTGGTTCGAATGGTGATAGTGCATTGCTTGATGATGATCGATTTGCGGCCGGAAATGGAAATGCAGCATTAATCAGTGCCAGTGCATTGTTTGTACCGGACGCTAACGGTGATATCCCTGCAGCACAATCTGGGTTATCGGGTTTGAGTACAAACTATGAGCATCTTGAATGGGGATTTTTCCTTGGTGATTTAAACCCCGATGGCGCTGAAGAGCATGTTCACTTGGGTAGCTGGGTGGCGGGAGATCTCACTCCTACTGAGTATTTCAGTTCGACGGAAGCTCAGAATAGAGGTAACGCAACTTTCAGTGGACAGTTGCTGGGCGAAGTTGTGACTGGGGATGAGCAGTACACCGCGTCAGGCACTTATCAGAATGTTTGGACCTTTGGCGGAGATGGTACTGGAACAGGTGAACTAACACTGGGTTGGGAAGCTGATACATACGAGGGTATGGCCGAAGGAACCGGCGCGAGTTTTACGGGCACATTTAGCAGCGTGAGTGAAGCGAATGATCGGCGTGGAGCCTTGGGCGGTAGCTTCTATGGTCCGTCGGCAGAAGAACAGGGAGGCACTTTTTTCATAAGTGAGCAGAACCCCTCTAGTGATCCAGGTGCTACTAACCCGGAATATTCAGTATCTGGAACCTTTGCAGCTTCATGCAAGAAAACCACCGACCAATGCGATGAATGATCCCGCTGTGTTCATTAGCATGTTTTGTAGTGCAGGCGATGCGAAGGAGCGCATCGGTGGATCCGGCGTTATTGGGTGCTGCAATACTGTAGTAGTGCAAAGTGGCCTCTGCGTATAGATGAAGTGGAAATGGATTTTAGGTCGGTGTACATCCCTGCAGAGCTTTGGTGTCCTATCTTGCAAAAAGAACAATGGCACGCGTGATGAGTAAATTCAATTTGCGTCGAGTATTGTTGTGCTTTATTTTGATATCTTCTGCGATTGTAAGTGCCGACGAGGATTCGATCGGCGTAGTGTTAAAAGCTCGGGAAGCGGCTCAACTTGGTAACTATCAAGAAGCATTTTCTTTGGCCAGCTCTGTTACAGATAGCTTGGTAGCACAGTTTGGCGATGACCATGTCTACCATGCATACCTATTGGACGACCTGTCCAGATATTCCTCGGCGATGGGGGAATCAAAAGCAGCAATACGTTTCAGTGAGCGAGCACAAAAAATTCTTTCGGAGCTAGCAAGCGCTTCGACTTTGGATCGACTGAACTTTATGCATAACTTGGGCGCTGCGTATGCATCGGGCGGGCAAATTCAGCTAGCGTTAGAAACTTTTGAGCAAGTTTATGAAGGAAGAGTGAAAGAGAAAAACGTTGATCAGCAAATCGGTGTCTCACTAATAATTGGTGAGTTGTTGCTGGACGATCGCCAAGCTGAGAGGGCGCACTCTGTGTTTATTGAAGCCCAGAAACTAGCAAAAGTTACGAAGGGCGAGCAAGCAACAGAATATATCGACACATCTTTGGCGCTTTCCAAGGCTTACTTGTTTCTCGAGAATTTGCAAGCTGCGTCATCTGAATTAGATTCGTTAGATAGTAGTTTGGGCTTAGATGCATCAGACGTGGTTCGTTCTAAGGTTAAAGTTATGCAAGCTCGGGTTGAAATTCAAAAATCGAATTTGGCTAGCGCAATTCAACTCTTAACAGAGGCCGAACAACTATTAGATAGTTCATCTTTAGCTTATCAGAACGAAATAGGAGCAATCTCGTATAACAGAGCGATGATATCGATGCTCCAGGGCGATGCACTAAAGGCAGAAAAGCAATTTCAGCAAGCGTTGAATAATTACCTAGAGAAATCAGATTCAACTCACCCCTCTGTATTAAGATCCTTGCAGGGTTTAGGGCTAGCAATGAATTTCATTGGAGATTTCGATTCAGCTAACGACATATTAAGTTCAGTTGCTGAAAATATTGAAACACGCTTTGGGAACGGCCATGTTGTGCTTGGCGAATCGCTTACTGAATGGAGCCAAACTTTAATCGATGCTGGCAAAACAGAAAAAGCTGTCGAAGTAGCGACGAGAGCGGAGCGTATTTATGCAAATACGAGCGACGCAACTCCCTATAATAGAGCGACGGCGGCTTCAGCGGTGGGCTTCGCACTCGCTGCACGAGGTGAGAAGATCGCCGCCATAGACTCATTCGAGCGCGCTGTGTCAGGATTCGCAGCGGTCAGGGGAAATGAGTCATCGGACCTACCGCCTGGTTATATGCAATTAGCAGAGCTGTATTTGGATACTGCAGATGTTAGTTCTGCGAAGAGCTACATCGAAAAAGCTAAGTTCATTATCAACAAAGATGCTTCAGCGACGCCTCTTAAAAAAGGTGCAATAAGTGCCTTAGAGGCACGCGCAGCGGGCTTGGAGGGAAACTGTGTTTCTGTTTTGAAGACTGTGGCAGATGGGCTGGAATCGATAGCTTCTTATGTGGTTAATCGTAGTAGTAGAACGAATATTTCTCGAAATTCAGCAAAAGGCGATAGGGAGGTTATTGAAAACCTTCTGCAGGAGCTGATTTTTTGTGAGGGGGATGCAAACCTACGAAATGAAATCGAGAAAAATATATTTTTGGGCGTTCAGCTACCGCAGTTGCAATCAACTGCGGCTGCGATCACTCAGCTGAATGAGAAAAAAAATGTTGGTGCTGCTGGTCTAAGCGAGTTGCTAAATAGGAGAAAAACTATATCGTTTACTGTTTCTAAACTAGAAGGTGATATCAAGCAAGCGCTTGCCTTAGATGGTGTGCAAAGCAAGTATAAAAAATTGACGACTGAAATCGCTGCACTACAAGACGAACTGTCCCATTTGAATGCAAAGGTTAGAGAGATTGACCCAAAATATGCATCTTATGCTATGCCATCACCCGTAGAATCCTTTCAAATACAGGAGTTGTTACGCAAGGATGAAGCTGTCTTGGTTGCATCAAGCACCAGCTATGGAACAATTTCAGTGATGGTCACACACAATGAATTGGCTGTCGGCAGTTCGGATTTTAAAAGATCAGAATTGGCCACGACTGTAGCCAAATTACGTGACCAATTGGACGTTAATCTATTTCCTGATGCCCCAGCTGTTCCTAAATTCGATACTAGCGGGGCCCATCGCTTATATACCGCTATATTTGAACCATTTCAGGAACAATTAAAAGGTGTTGAGCATCTAATTATTGTGTCCGACGGCCCTCTGCAGCGAATACCATTTTCAGTGTTTTTAACTGAATTGCCGGATAAGGCAATTCAGCGGTTTCCCGATTACCGGTTCCTGGCTTATCTAGCAAAGCAGTATTCTATTTCTTATTTACCTTCTGTTGGTTCTTTGGCAACACTTCG
>CALGND010000043.1 GCA_937958675.1 uncultured Granulosicoccaceae bacterium | reverse complement strand
TTCATTAAACACAATGTCAAAAGCCAAAGTGCTCTTACCGCTACCGCTCATGCCGGTAATGACCGTAAATGCATCGTGAGGTATACTCACGTCGAGATTTTTAAGATTGTTCTCTCTGGCACTCTGTACTGTTATTGCATTAGGCGCAGCTGTTTTGGCTGCATAGCGTTGATCGCCGATGTCGTTAAGTACATTGCCGCTAGCTTTTTGATACTTACGCAAAGCATGGGCGGTCGCGCTGGTTCTGTTCTTTAGTAAGTCGGTAACGCTGCCTTCAAATACTATCTCTCCGCCATCATCGCCACCTTCAGGGCCCAGGTCGATTATCCAGTGCGCGTTGTTAATCACATCTAGGTTGTGTTCGATCACTACTAGTGAATGACCGTGATCAACCAACTGCTCAAATGCCCGCAGTAGTTTGTCGATGTCGTCAAAGTGTAAGCCGGTGGTGGGTTCATCGAATAAGAATAGAGTTTGACCCGTACCGTATTGCTTACGTCTTGGCTTACGAATCCTCATTCGCTCTTTCTCACTTGCCTTACCAAGGTGGGCAGCAAGCTTTAGTCTCTGCGCTTCACCGCCGCTTAAGGTGGGTACGGGCTGCCCCAGTTGGAGGTAATTAAGGCCTACATCGGCTAGGGGCTTTAATGCGCCAAGCACGTTCGGCTCGTCTGCAAAAAAATCTAAGGCCTGGTCGACAGTCATTTCAAGTACATCAGCTACTGAGCTTGCACGTTGTAAACGAGGGTTAAATAATTTAACTTCGAGTAGTTCAGGCACATAGCGCTTGCCTTGGCATTCGGCGCATCGTAAATACACATCGCTTAAAAATTGCATCTCAACATGTTCAAAACCGTTGCCTGAACATACCGGGCAACGCATGCCAGAGTTAAAACTAAAAGCACCGGCTTTGTAGCCGCGTTCCTTTGCCTCTGGTGTCTTTTCGAAAAGCTTACGAATAGTTTCAAATGCGCCGGTGTAGCTTACTGGGTTTGATCGCGCTGATTTGCCTATGGGAGTTTGATCGACTAATACAACATCATCAAATAGCTCGTCGCCTTTAATGGATGAGTAGGGCGACGGGATATCTTTGGGTGAGCCTTTTAAAGAACTAATGGCGTTGTATAGCGTATCGTGAATCAAGGTAGATTTGCCCGAACCACTGGGCCCGGTAATACACACTAGTTGATTAGTGGGTATACGCAGGTTTAGGTTTTTAAGGTTGTTGCCTGATGCGCCTTTTAGCTGCAAGGCAGGCGGGCGTTTCTTGGTTTGCACAGAAGCTGCAAACTCTAGCTTGCGATCTCCATTTAAATACTGCGCCGTGAGTGATTGCTTGCGTTGCATGAGCTTTTTGGGAGTGCCATTAAATACGATCTCACCGCCCCGGTGGCCAGGGCCAGGGCCCATGTCGATAATTCTGTCTGCTGCCAATATCAATTGAGGGTCGTGCTCTACAACGATTAAGGTGTTGCCTGCATCTCGCAGGCGATGCAATACACCGGTTAGCCTATCAATGTCTCGAGAGTGCAAGCCGATGCTCGGCTCATCTAACACAAATAGCGTGTTGACTAGTGAGGTGCCCAATGCTGTGGTTAAGTTGATTCGTTGTACCTCGCCACCAGAGAGTGTGCGTGACTGCCGATCTAAAGTTAAATACCCTAACCCCACTTCGTTGAGGTAGCGCAGGCGTGCGTGCATCTCATCAACTACCAGTTGCGTCGCACCGTCGTTATCTTCTTTTTGGATATTACTAACAAAGTCCAGTGCTTGTGCCATGGGTAAACGCATGATGTCTACGACGTTCAAGCCAGGCAGTGCCTGATATTTTCGCTTAGCTAGTTTGCTACTGTGATGTTGGAAGCGTTCCCCTGCGGGCAGTACAGCGTTGGCTTGTTTTTGATTGCCGACACGCCATAGTAGTGATGCAGGCTTTAACCTGGCGCCAGTACACGATGGGCATTGTTCGTAACTGCGGTATTTGGATAGCATCACACGCACGTGCATCTTATAAGCACGGCCTTCCAACCAGGTAAAAAAGCCGGCCACGCCATACCAGTGCTTGCTGCCACTGCCGCCGTCACCCTCAATAACCCATCTCTTTTGTTTGTCGCTTAGTTCCTGATAGGGTTTGTCAATTGGTATGTTCTGTTTTTTGGCTTCGCGCATCATATCGCGCTGGCAAATTCGGTTGGTTTTGGACTGAAACACCTTAACTACACCCTTTTCTAAGGATAAGCTTTCGTCCGGCATAACTAAGCGATAGTCAATACCCATGATGCGCCCAAATCCTCGGCATTCTTCGCATGCACCGATAGGCGAGTTAAATGAAAAGTGGCTCGGTACAGTGGTCTTGTATTGAATGGCACAGTTGGCACATTGCAAACCGCCTGAAAAAGACTCAGCTTTGCCAGGTTTTTTATCCTTGCCCAATGGGTAGATGTTCACCTTGCCACCGCCGTAGTGCATGGCAGCTTCAATCGCCTCGATCAAGCGGCTACGGTTTTCTTGATTTATGCGCAAACGATCTTGAATAACCTCGATTACCTTGCCACGTTTGAGTGTTTTGTGGATGCGTGTGTAGCCTTGGCGCGCTAGCCAGTCGCTGACTTCATCCGCGCTAAAGTTATCGGGTACGTTAATCACAAACGTAATCATGCCGCGCTCAGCTTTTGTAGCCTTTGCTATCACAGAGTCTGCAATGCTCTGCGCGCTATCTTCTTTAATTGGGTCACCACATTTGTCGCAGTAGAGTGAGGCACAGCGAGCAAACAATAGTTTGATGTGGTCATTGAGCTCTGTCATCGTGCCAACGGTCGAACGAGACGTTCTTACTGGGTTGGTTTGGTCGATAGCGATGGCAGGTGGGATGCCCTCTATGCGATCAACATGAGGTTTATCCATTCGGTCGAGAAACTGACGAGCGT
Source organism: uncultured Granulosicoccaceae bacterium (assembly GCA_937958675.1). GTDB lineage: Bacteria > Pseudomonadota > Gammaproteobacteria > Granulosicoccales > Granulosicoccaceae > Granulosicoccus. Next base: position 5,047 of record CALGND010000043.1, on the reverse strand, counting down.
AGGGTGAGAATGTCTCGACATAGCGGCGTTGGCCTTCGGCATAGATGGTGTCAAAGGCCAAAGTGGACTTACCTGAGCCACTAACGCCTGTGACCACGATAAATTCGCCGTGAGGCAGTTTGAGGTTTAGCGACTTAAGGTTGTTTTGCCGCGCATTCTCAACAATGATGTTCTTGCTCATGCTTGTATTTCGTGCTCACTTGGATGCATAGTGTACCCAGCTGTTGCGGTATTAACAGCGATATGGTTTTTCTATAAAATCGGATCGAAAGGGCTGGATAACCGATGGCGCAGCATAGCTTGACTAAAGAACAATCTCAGCAATTTTTTGAACAAGGATATCTGATCCGGCGTGAACTCATGCCGCCAGCAATTACTGATGCACTAATTGCTAAAATTGACAGTTCTTTGTCGCCTGCATTAGCGCCGGTAGAGTTTGAGGCGGATGTACATTATCCAGGCGCCCCGAGCTCTAAATCGGCTCCCGGTGGTCAAACTCCGCGCAGGCTGCTCCATGCCTACAGTCGCGATGCCATTTTCCAGCAGGTTGCCAGCCACCCTGAAATGGTGGCTACACTGCAGGCCTTGATGGATAGCAAGGACATATTACTCTCGCAAAACCACCACAATTGCGTGATGACTAAACACCCTGGTTTTAGCAGTATGACTAGCTGGCATCAGGATATTCGCTATTGGCGTTTTGATCGCCCGGAGTTGGTTAGTACTTGGCTAGCATTAGGGCCGGAGAATGTCAGCAATGGTTGTTTGTTGGTCATCCCTGGTTCACACAGAATCGAGCTGGACCCGGGTCGATTCGATGCCTCGTTATTTCTGCGCACCGACTTACCGGAAAACGAGCCCTTGTTAGAAACTGCCGTGCCAGTAGAATTGAATCAAGGTGACGTGTTGTTTTTTCATTCGCGTACTTTGCATGCTGCCGGTCAGAATCAATCTACGCATATAAAGCGTTCATTAACGTTTACCTATCGTGCTAGCGGCAACGAGCCGATCCCGGAAACGCGTTCTGCGGTTTTTGAGGATATTACGCTGAGCTAATCTGATCGCTTGACTATTGCTTAGCCGCCGAAAAATATCAAATGGCGGTTGTGCATAAGACCATTTATCTATCCTTCAGGTCACCACTTAGCACTAATAGCCCCATTACATTTGCCGCAATAAACTTGTCTAGCGCGCTTGCCGTATTGTTTATCCATATTTTTTCTGGGTAGTTCTCTTGCAATGCAGCAATAGTGGTATCGCCTTTGCTCACCATTCGCGCTTCAGAATTTTGTAGAAATACGGTTCGAGTGTATTCTCGCTCGAATAAAGTGATTTCGTATCGATCTTGTTGAGCGTCGTCAGCTGATACTATTTCTCCTTGTGCCTTGGGTTCCTTGTTGCCAAATTGATCATAAGCATTAGGGATGACAAATTCGAATACACCGATGTCGATTATTTCGATGCTGCCAGCAAAGTAATTTTTATATTTTCGATTATCAGCGTACCACCACTCACTACGCAGCCATCGGTCTAGGATAGTGGTGTCTTCTTCTGATATAACGCCTTCTGCCCTCGCGTTAGAGCGTAGGCCAGTTTCGTCTACCATTGTAAAATCTATGATTTCGCTGATTTTGGTTTTACGCAAAACTATTTTGCTTGACTCTTTTACCGCGCTGCCACGATCAATCGCTAGCGTACGATACGGACCAAAATTTAATTGCTTATCGTCGAATACTGAATTTTTACCGCGTATTTCGTAAGCTGTTGCTGTGTCGAGAAATGTAGAAGGTAGTTCCACATCTTTAATATTCACAGCACAGGCAGAAAGAATAGTGAGTGTTGCGATACTCACCAATTGGCGCAATGGGCGCGCTTTCATTGGATATCGATGTTTTAAATTGATCAATTATTTTTCACTCCGCTCCACCGGACCACCTTGCTTCTCCCAAGTCGAAAATCCTTCGCGCAAATGCGCAGCCTTAAAGCCCATATCCTGCAATGTAGCAACGGTTAGTGCTGATCTCCAGCCTGAGGCGCAGTGGAAAACGAATTTTTTGTCTTGTGCAAACACCTCTTTAAAATAAGGGCTGTCCGGGTCGACCCAAAATTCGATCATCCCACGTGGGGCGTGGAAACTGTTGGGAATGTAGCCGCCGCGTTGCCGCTCACGTACATCACGAATATCGACAATAACCACATTCGGATCATCGACCAGTGCAATTAAATCGGCAGTTTCGACTTCTTCAATTCGGCTTCGTGCAGTCGCAACCATATCAGCGCAGCTTGTTGTTAATTTGTTCATATTGGGTATGATGCTTGGAAAGGCTTGTTGCTCATTGTACTGCGATTCTTGGCCTTTCTGAGCTATATATCCAAGCTATATGTCTAAGCTGTATGGCCGCTTACTTATACGTTATCTTGCCCACTTCGATAGTGGGCATTCCGACAGAGACTCTATTATGGATCACGCCCCGACCAAAGCACTTATCAGCATGAGCGATTTTGAAAAACTCGATATCCGCGTCGGCACTATCACTCAAGTTGAAGAGGTGGAGAAATCGGACAAGCTAATGAAGTTAACTGTCGATTTTGGTGATCACACCCGCAACATTCTTTCTGGTATCAAACAAGAACGTGAAAACCCATTTGAGATTGAAGGTAAGCAAGCTCTGTTTGTAGTGAATTTGCCAGAGCGAAAAATGGCCGGTGAATTATCCCAGGGGATGTTGTTTGATATTGGCTATGCTGATAAGCAAAATCCTTGTTTGGTCATGCCTGAACGCGAAATGCCAAATGGTTGCAGAGCGGGATAGTGACACTTACCAATTCAAGACCAGCATAGGTTGGTTTTAAGCACTACGCTTATTCAATAACGCAAGGAAGAGCCAAACGGGAAATGAACAAGCTACGAGTTAGTCGAATTTTAAATCAGCTCCGCTGTAAAAGTCCATTCGATGGAGATTGCCTGCCCTCACGCGTCTCGTTTTTTGGCTGGGGTAGGCCTAGCTTGCCGTTTCCACATTTGTGGAACTACAAAGAACCTATCCGCATTTTGGATGGCTATTTTCATAACGTCGAACACTTGTCTCAATCGGGCAAACACAATCGTTATTTCGAGGTGCCTGCGCTGCCCACGGTGTTAGTGACACGTGACCCTGCGGTGATAAAGCCCATTCTATTTGCTACCGGTGATAAGCCGGGACAGTTCGATCGAGACACTATGCCTACCGATGGCATTGCTCGTGCCACTGGCGAAGATTCTATGCTGTACGCAAATGGGCCGCTATGGCGTGCGCAAAAAAAACTAGCCGCTCCATCGTTTGGTCGGTCAAATCTATTTCAACCTGAAACGCTGGGAGAGTTTGAACAAACTTTTCGCCATACGGCAATGCAAAGGCTAAAACGATTACATGGTATTCAAAGTGAGTCTGGCGAGGCTGTCACACGTGTGGAGCTAGAACCTGAAATTAACGTGGTCATGCTTGAAATGTTGGTCAACAATTTTTTTGGCGGCAAGGTGAGTGAGGATGACTTATGGGATAAGTATGTGCCTAGTTTAAGGTTGCTTATCGATCATATGGTTAACGATACCATCGAAGCGCATTGGTTACGGCCTTTCAAGGTGTTTCGTAAATCTAGTGAGCGGTTAATGGCCGCTCAAAAAGACTTTGAACAGTTGACCGATATTGCCCTAGCGGGAAGGCAAACTGGCGCAGGGATGTGGGCTCGTTTTAAGTCAGATGCGCCAGATGAAGCTCTGCGCAGCAATATCCGTGTTTTCCTAGCTGGCGCAATGGAAGCGACATCCTCACTTACGGCTTGGACCTTATCTCATTTAGCGCGATCACCCGAGTGGCAAGAAAATGTTTATAAGGAGGTATACGCGATCGATGTATATGAGCCTGAAAGTTTAAAAAACGCAACGGTGTTACATCAGGTTTTGGAGGAGACCTTAAGGCTAACGCCATCGCTTTACTTTCTACCCAGAAAATCAACCGTAGACACATGGATAGACACCACTGATGAGCGAAAGCTATTTATGCCTAAAGATACCCATGTGTTGTTAGATGTTTGGCACGCCAACCGATGCGAAGACTTTTGGGGGAAAGCTGTATCGGGATATCGCGCAGATATCTTTGCGCCCGAACGGTGGGATGTGCTCAAGGATAAAGATTACTCAGCTAAAAACTTACAGCACTTTGGATTCGGTTTTGGCCCGCGCACTTGCCCTGGTGTGTCCTTAGGCCGTTTAGAAGTCGCGCTTGCGGTGGGAGCGTTTGTCAAACTCTTTAAATTTAAAGCGGTAAACGACTCCGTCGGTGCTTATGCTGGGGTTTCGACCAAACCAGATGACGGCGTGTTGGTGGACTTGGAATTGCGTGATGAATTTCGATAAATCAGCGATGATAGCCATTATGTGAACTCCGCCCGCCGCTGGAACTACAGCAAAACTACCGTTGGTGAACGCTCTAAGCCTCAGCCGTGCTATAAACTGCGCATCTCTTTATATTCATCTACCTCAAGTCCATGCTTTCTCCTGAATTACCGGCTCCAGATCATTACGTCACCGCTCGCGAAGCCCTGGGTATCGATAGCGATATCCGTGTCCCAGCCTATCGTGAGCCCCTGGATAATGTGCCTGAGATCGATACGGCCTATCGCTTTGATCATGATGTGTCCTTGGCGATTTTGGCGGGTTTCTCTCAAAATAGGCGCGTCCTGTTGCAGGGGTATCACGGCACCGGAAAATCTACTCATATAGAACAGGTTGCCGCTCGGCTTAATTGGCCGTGCATCCGGGTGAACTTGGATGGGCATATCTCACGCTTGGACTTAGTTGGGCGTGACACCATTAAGCTAGAAGAGGGCAAGCAGGTCACGACATTCCAAGAGGGTATTTTGCCGTGGTCGTTGCAGCGCCCAGTAGCATTGATTTTTGATGAATTCGATGCGGGCCGTCCCGACGTAATGTTTGTTATTCAGCGCATTTTGGAAAAAGATGGCAAGTTTACCTTGCTCGATCAAAACCGCGTGATCACTCCTCATC
>CALGND010000042.1 GCA_937958675.1 uncultured Granulosicoccaceae bacterium | reverse complement strand
CCACCGCAAACCTGATGACAACGCAAGGACCGATCAAGCTTGATAATACTCAACCGGTTTGCCTAGTAAATGACACACCGGTAGACCTGACCCCGCATGAGTATCGCATCCTGCGACAGCTCATCAAACGCCCTGAGCGTGTGTTCGAACGACGCTCGCTGATCTCTGCAATCTACGGTAACGAAGACTCAGTCAGCCCCAAGGCAATAGACGTGCATGTTCATCACTTGCGAATGAAGCTAGGAAAAGAAGCAGGCGATATGATTCAAACAGTACGTGGCTTCGGTTACAAATTTTCGATCCACAATCACACCGGCGGCACGCCATGACGACCCGCTTTCGAAATTGGCCCTGGCTCACAGTGCAAATCATCGCCGCGAATGTGTTCACTATCGCCTTGCTTGGAGTCACTTGGTATATGACATTTACGCGCCACAGCAGTGTGTATTCAGAACGCTTGATGTCGACGTTTAACATCGAGCCGGGCCGGCTGCACGCAATGTATGTCGATGACGTAGAACAACAACTTTGGATCAGTGTTGCTGCAGGCCTAATAACAGCCATAGTTGCTTCCATTGGCCTTGCCCTGTTGATTGCTCGCCCAATGCGCTCGCTTGCTCAGGTCACCGAGCGACTGCGACAAGGTGACTACAGCGCCAGAGCAAAAATCGAGAGGGGTGAAGTTGGGCGACTGGCGGACAACTTCAATGCGCTTGCGCTGGCATTGCAACAAGAAGAGCAACGGCGTGCCCGATTTATGATGGACTTGGGTCACGAACTTCGAACCCCCATCATGAGCCTTCAGGGGTATACCGAGGGATTAGAAGACGGGATATTTAAACCGGACAAGGATTACTTCAAGCTTATGTCCAGAGAGCTAACCCATTTAACACAACTCACACATACCATTGAAACCATGCAGCTGGACAATGCTGATATAGCTTGTTCGGACCAATGCGAAAAGATCACCATCACCGACTTGCTAGAAACAGCAAAATACGGCTGGACCGCGCGCCTACAAAAACGCGGCCTGGCGCTTAATTTATTGATTCCGGAATCACTGAGTGAATTGCAGCTGAAGGTGGCACCCAATACGCAAAAACTACTCATTGATAATCTGCTTTCCAACATGTTTAGATATGCTTCTGCAGATGGGCCGTGTGAAATAGAGGTATCGTTAGAAAAGAATCAAAACGGTGTGGCGTTAGTGTTCCGCAACGAAGCACCGGATATATGCGAGCAGTCATTGCCATTTTTGTTCGATCGATTTTATCGGGTGTCCGAAAGCCGAACCCGAGTGGCTAATGAGCACCCTAGCGGGCTTGGCTTGTCTGTCGTCAGGCACTTGTGCTTATCCAACAAAGGCAAAGTGGCAGCAGCGCTAGAGGGTTCGAGACTGGTTATCTCTGTATCGTTGCCTGTTAACTAGTGCCTGGCCGCATCGGCAATAATCAAATCACTCGCCTTCTCAACAATAATGATAGTCGGTGCATTCGTATTAGCTTAGACCTACTCAGACATGATCGAAGCATCAACCATGCGCTAACCTTCAACCCCACTTACTCTTAATAGAACAGCACTTATCCCCACCTCACGCACCAACATAGAGCCTGCGCAGCACCATTCTGGTGCCCCAATTTTACTAATCCCGCCAACCCATTCACGATGCCTGTGATTACCCTAAATACTGCCCCTTTTTCATTGAAAAACCGCATGTAATTCGTATAAGATCTTGCCTTTACAACCCAAGTAATGAGGATTTCGATGAAAAGCAAGTTGGAATATATCTGGCTAGACGGTTACAAGCCGACCCAAAGCCTTCGTAGCAAAACTATGGTGCGATCAAACTTCACTGGCAAGCTTGAAGAATGCCCAATGTGGGCATTTGATGGTAGCTCCACTGAACAGGCTGAAGGTGGCAATTCTGATTGCTTGCTAAAACCCGTATTTATTATTCCTGATCCTGATCGCAGTAACAGCTTTCTTGTCATGACAGAAGTTATGAATGCCGATGGCACGCCACATGAGTCAAATGGCCGCGCAACTATCGAAGAAGATAACGATGACTTCTGGTTTGGCTTTGAGCAAGAATACTTCTTAATCAATACTGAAACTAATTTGCCATTGGGTTTTCCTGAAAATGGTTACCCGGCACCTCAAGGCCCTTACTACTGTTCAGTCGGTGGTAAAAACGCATACGGTCGTGAGATGGTTGAAGAGCACTTAGACCTGTGTTTAGAAGCAGGCTTAAATGTTGAAGGTATCAATGCAGAAGTTGCTGCTGGCCAATGGGAATATCAAATCTTTGCTAAAGGTGCTAAGCGCGCTGGTGACGAAATTTGGGTTGCTCGTTATTTACTTGAGCGCATCGGTGAAAAATACGGCGTATCAGTTGACCTTCACCCTAAGCCACTGGGTAACACTGACTGGAATGGTTCAGGCATGCACGCTAACTTCTCCAATGGCGCAATGCGCGACTCTGGTGATGAAGCGGTATTTACTAAAATCTGTGAAGAGTTTGGTAAGAACATCCATCGCCATATCAGCGTTTATGGTGCCGACAACGATCAGCGCTTAACGGGTTTGCATGAGACTCAATCCATTGAGCAATTCAGCTACGGTGTATCTGATCGTGGTGCGTCTATTCGTATTCCAGTAGGCACTATCGAAGATGGTTGGAAAGGCCGATTAGAAGATCGTCGTCCTGCGTCAAATGCTGATCCATACAAAGTCGCAGCGTCGATCATTAAAACGACCACTGAAGCACTAAGCTAACAGGCTTGGTAGAGGTTACTCTACTGAGAATTTCTGAATGGCTTAAGTTGTTATCGCTGCGAAGGTTAGGGTCCATGCTTGATTAGACATGGGTCCCTGCCTTCGCGGGGACGACATCAACGAATAAATCTAGATAAACCTGAGTCCACCTCTTCAATCCGCCCCGCTATTTCTGAATTGGGATCGATTAGCGCAAAGTCGTCAAATTCGAACCCTGGCCCTACGCTACATCCCACCAATACCGCATCATCCATAGGCTCAGCAGCTTGCCAAATGCCCGCTGGCACCACATGACAGTATTCATTGGCTTTTGCAGATAGCTCGATGGTGCTAAGTTGCTGGTTTGCATCGTCCCATTGAACAATCCGTATGCCCGCTCCTTCGTATAAATTCCAGATTTCATCGGAGGCAACCCGATGAAATCGGCTGGCTTCATTTTGTTCAAGGCTAAAGTAGATGTGCGTTATTGCTGAGCGGCTGCGGCCATCAGTGGTTTTAACTGTCGCGTTCGATTTGAACACTTGCCTGTATCGACCACCCTCGGGGTGTTCAATTAAATTAGTTGGTTTCATAGCGACTATAATTGTACGGGTAAATTACCTTAATAAATTGATGTTTTAGGCCAAACCACCCTATCAGAATGCGCTAAAAGTATTACACTGGGTGTAACTGAGATGCACCTGAATTGGTGCAAGGTTAGCCGCTATGAGCGAATATCCAAAACTAAAACTGCCCGACATTGAAAAACTCGTTATCGAGAATACCGATAAAGAGTTGGCCTTAAAACCTAATGCTAATTTCCGTTACGCTTTTTTCTCAACGGTTGCTAAGGGTGGTAAGTCGCTGATTCAATCGTGCAAGGATTTACATCTCAACCGCACCATTTGTTATAAATCCTTACTACCAGAAATTGCCGACGACGAAATCGAGCAAAAACGATTTTTGCGCGAAGCCCGAGTGTCGGCGATGCTTCAGCACCCCAATACCGTACCCACCTATGAACTAGGCCGTAACAGCACGGGCCACTACTACTTCACCATGAAGCTCGTGCACGGTTATACCCTTCGCGAGATTCTTGATTACCGGGAACGCTATGACCTGGGGCAGCTGGTAAACACAGTAATACAAGTCGCTTACGCGTTGGAATACGCGCACTCACATGGCGTAATACACCGTGACCTTAAACCTGAAAATATATTGATTGGCCCCTACGGTGAAGTCTTATTGCTCGATTGGGGTTTGGCGAAGGTGTGGGATAAAGCCGGAAACGAATCGATAATAGAGCAGGAAGTACCGGGGTTGGATACAGATAACATTACCATGACTGGCTATCAGAAGTTACAAGGCACGTTGTTTTATATGTCGCCCGAACAAATGAAGCGAGACCCCAGCATCGATGCGCGATCGGATATTTATAGCCTTGGCATCATATTGTACGAAGCGCTAACAGGTCGCACACCGGCATCAGGCGAGCTAGTGGATGACGTTATCAAAAGCACTATTGAAGACGAACCGCCAATGCCTTCGGAGATAGAGAGCAATGTGCCGCCAATGTTAGAGGCAACGGTGATGCAGTGCTTGAATAAAAACCCAGATGAGCGTGTGCAGACTGCGGGCGCTTTAATTCGGTTGCTTAAGCAGAATTGGTCGTTGGCTTAACGCCTAGGCATTAGGTCGTTACCAATACATTCAAGCCAAACTCAACACGCTTTCCCGACGGCTGGCTGGATTGGACAGAAACTCGTGACACTCGTCGATAGAAAATTGTGCAATGCCTTTAAAACGAGTTGTTTGCATTGATTGGCCTGCGTGACTAGCCGATAAAAGCTGTTGCAGCTCAGCCTCACTCCAGGCATATACGGGTTCGCCGCCTTGGGCGCATGCTTTGAACATCGGTGGTTTGATAATGGATAACAAGCCGTTTTGAACAATCGGCTCGCAGTAACGCGCAAAGAACGAAAGCACCAAAGCACTAGAATGCGACCCATCGATATCTGGGTCCATTAATATCAATACACGCGAGTAAGGTAAGTTATCAATCTGATACGCGGATGCAAAATCGCCACCGAGCTTATTAAACAACTGCTTGCACTCATGATTAGCCTCAACAGCGTCGTGCGACATCTTGCTGATATTAGCCAACTTACCTTGAATGGCGTAAACACACTGGCTTTTTTTATCACTGGCTAGCCTCAACGCGCTACAAGCTGACTTTCCTTCGACAATGAATAGCTCGTTTTTAGTCATAGCACAATTACACGGCAAAAGACGGGCGTGTTAAAGCCGCATTATCGACAATATACTTTATTATCCCGTTATAACAGTTTACGCCTCTAGGCCAACATAAAGCACCCAAACAAATGTCAGAAGACAAAATTACAGCACTCAAAACCAGCATAATCGAAACCTTCGGCACGCCCTGTGCGGTTGTTGATATGGATATCGTCGAGCGCAATATCGCAAAAGCTCAAACACTTTGTGACGATGCAGGTATGGCTAACCGGCCGCATATCAAAACGCATAAGTCTCCCCTACTGGCAGCGATGCAAATTGATGCCGGTGCTAAAGGCATCACTTGTCAGAAATTGGGCGAAGCCGAAGTGATGGCTGATGCCGGTATCACCGATATTATTATTGCTACCAACTTACTTGGCGCTGCGCGCTCAGGCAAGCTTGCTGCGTTACAAAAACGATTGCCTTTAAAGGTGTGTGCTGACAGTACGGTAACGCTCAACGAATATGCCCAAGCTGCAAGCAATGCTGGCCGTGCACTGGATGTGCTGATTGAATGTGATACCGGCATGCAGCGCGCAGGCGTAGAGACTCCCGCGGAAGCGTTGGTGCTTGCAACAGCAATCAAAGCCAACAGCATGCTCAATTTTGCTGGGCTACTTTTTTACCCATCGCTTGATAGTTGGCCACGCACGCAAGTATTTTATGACGAGCTTAAAGCAGGCTTAACTGAGATCGGATTAAAGCCTAAGATTATATCCACTGGTGGCACGCCAAACTTTGCCCATATTGGCAAACTCAACGGCGCTACCGAACATCGTGCTGGCACTTGTATTTTTAATGACCGCATGATGCAAGCGGCGGGCTTTGCCTCTATCGATGATTGCGCTTTACAGGTATACACCAGTGTTGTGAGCCGAGGTGCTGAGAATCGCGGTATTTTGGACGCAGGATCAAAAACCTTAACTAACGACAGTGGCGGCCTTGATGGCTATGGGCAGATACTTGAACACCCTACTGCGCGTATTCATAAATTCTCCGAAGAACATGGTTTTTTGGATTTATCAAAATGCAATGCCAAACCGCAGGTGGGCGATATTGTTCGGGTGATACCCAATCATGTGTGCGTTGCTGTAAATATGGTTGATCAGTTGGTGGCTGTGCGCGGCGGTGAAATCGAGCAGATTATTCCGGTGGCCGCACGCGGAAAACTCGTGTGAGTTTTTTG